>NZ_MUGV01000042.1:0-19592 GCF_002217275.1 Flavobacterium frigidimaris | reverse complement strand
GTAAAGAACAAAGAGTAAAGAATAAAGAATAAAGAATAAAGAATAAAGAATAAAAAATAAAAAATTATTAACCTTTTAAAACCAAATAAAAAGAATAAAAATAAAACATGACAAATAATAAATCAGGTACTAATTAGATTGATGAATCCCCAAGTTTATCTTCTTGTATTTAATACTAATTTTTTTAAAATTATATCTAAATATCAATCAATACTATTGACTAATGCTTATGGTAGAATCGGTAATAGTAATATTTATTTATAGTAGTAATATGAATTAATTCCAATTGACTGCGATCTCCAAGTTGCAGTTAACTGAAAGCCCAGTTATCGTTTGTATAGGCCATGTTTTGGCATGTATATCTGGTAACCGGAATATTTATTTTCTATTAACCAATATTTATTAATTATGAAACATTATTACAGATTGCTTTTTTTGTTACTGTTTCCCTTACTAGCGTTAGCTCAACCAGCTCACGGAAAAAAGGTAGTAGGGTATTATGCGCAATGGTCTATCTATGCAAGGGATTTCAATATCCCCAAGATTGACGGAAGTAAATTGACGCATTTAAATTATTCTTTTTATGGGACAACTTATGATCCTGCCCATCCCGAGAATACAAAGTTATTATGTTTAGATTCGTATGCTGATTTTGAGCATATGGAAGGCGGAATCCCGTGGGATGCGCCAGTAAAAGGAAACTTTTATGACTTAATGAAGCTTAAGGAAAAGTATCCGCATCTTAAAATTTTAATTTCTGTTGGAGGCTGGACAAAAGGCCAGGATCTTTCTCCAATTGCTGCAAGTCCTGTCGCAAGAGCTGCTTTAGCTGCAGACATGGCAAACTTTATTGTGAAATATCCCTTTATTGATGGATTTGACATTGACTGGGAATATCCTCTTTCTGGAGGAACAGACGGTACTGAAGTGATTAACGGAGCACCAATTCCTGCACAAAAGTACAGCCCGGACGACAATAAAAATTTAGTTTATTTATTAAAGGCGATGCGTCAGGCAATGCCAAATAAATTAATCTCTATTGCTGCCGGAAACAATGTGCGCAATGTAGCCAAACAATACTTAGGTCCAGGTAACAGATCACAATACGGAATGACAGAAGATATTTCTACATATTGTGATTACATAACTTATTTTGGATATGATTTTGGAGGAAACTGGTATGATAAAACCTGCTATAATGCTCCTCTATATTCAAGCGGAAATTCAAATGATCCATTATATGGTGCAGCTCAATCTGAATCATTAGATGAGTTGACAAACCAATATTTGAATGTTGTGGGTTTTCCTGCGAACAAATTAATCATGGGATTACCTTTTTACGGAAAGAAATTTGATCATGTTGCCAATAACGGAACCAATCCTAATTTACCAGGATTATTCGTTTCAGCACCAAGAGATATCGTTTCAGGATGTACAAATCCACAAAATCCAACAGGAACCTGGGACGGTCCGGCTGCTTGTGAAAAATCTGGAAGTATCGAAATTTGTGATTTGGTTGGAAATCCGGTTACCAATTCACATGCTTATTTAGATCCAACTACCATGCAGGTTACATCAACTGCTGCAGCTGCAGGATGGGTAAGATATTTTGACAATACAACTAAAGTTCCTTATTTATACAATGCTACTTTAAAACAGTTTATCTCTTATGAAGATAAACAATCAATGGATTTAAAAGTACAATATATTAAATCGAGAAACCTTGCCGGAGGTATGGTTTGGGAATTATCTCAGGATACCAGAGGTTCAGTTCCGAACGCATTATTAACTCAGGTTGATACTTCTTTCGGAAGCATCGTTGCCGGAACAGTAAGTATTGCCGGTTCGGTAAAAAATGGAACAGCTTCAGTTCCGGATGTAACTGTTGAATTGCGCAATGCAAGTAATGTAGTATTGCAAACTGTAGTTTCTACAGGAGGTAATTTTTCATTCAACAACCTGACTTCAGGACAAAATTATATCCTTACGGCGTTAAAAGCATCCTATACTTTTACGCCTGTAACTTTGACAAATGTTACTACTAATCAAACTGGAGTAATCATTAACGGATCTCAGCCTACATATACAGTGAGCGGAACAGTTCTTAACGGAGCAACAGGGGTTTCTGGTGTAACAGTTACAGCAACTTCAGGAACAACAGTTTTAACTGCGACTTCTAATGCTAGCGGAGTTTATAGTGTTGCAGGTTTAACAGCCGGACTTAACTTTACCCTTACTGCTGCAAAAACAGGATTCTCTTATACACCAACTTCAACCGTTTATAATGCAATAAGTGCTAATCAAACGTTGAATTTTGCTCAGGGTGCGCCAGTTGTATACTATACAGTGAGCGGAACCGTTCTTAACGGAACAACTCCGGTTTCTGGCGTTACGGTTACAGCTACTTCAACAACAGGAAGTTTTACAGCAACTACAAATTCAAGCGGAGTTTATTCAATCGCTAATTTGCCAGCAGGCGGAAATTACACCGTTGCAGCTGCTTTAGCAGGACAAACATACACACCGGCTTCAACAGTTTATACTAATTTAACGGCCAACAAAACATTAAACTTCACACAAGATGTTATTGTAGTTCCTTCAGGTAAAATTAGCGGAACAGTTAAAAACGGAACAACTCCGGTTGCAGGTGCAAAAGTAGAAATCGTTTTACCTTGGACAGACAGTACACACAATTGGAAAAGTGTAATTGCTGTAACAGATGCACAAGGAAAGTACAGTTTTGATAATTCAGTTGTAGCAGGTTATACTACCATTACAAGTTTAAAATTAAACTCTTGGGAAAACGGAGAAGTAGCTTATTTTCCAAATAATCTGGCCAACTTTGCAGTTCCGGCAAACCCGACTGTTTACAATTTTAATACAAGTTCTACAGCGAAATCAGCATTGGCTGCCGTTGTAAATTTAATTAGCGGAACAGTTAAAAACGGAACAACTCCGGTTGCTGGTGCAAAAGTAGAAATCGTTTTACCTTGGACAGATAATACACATAACTGGAAAAGTGTTTTGGCAACAACAGATGCATCAGGAAATTATACTTTCGATAATTCAGTTGTAGCGGGTTATACACAAATTTTGAGTTTAAAATTAAATGCATGGGAAAATGGTGACGTGACTTATTATCCAAATAACTTAGCCAGCTTTGCAGTTCCCACAACTCCAACAGTTTATAATTTTAATACACAAACGGCGGTTGTGACTAAGCCAGTGGTTACCATTACTGCGCCAACAGCTTCTGCGATTGCTATAAATTTAGGATCAGCAATTAACTTTGTTGCAAGTGTTGGATTAAGTGCTACTGATGCCACTACAATCTCATCTGTTATATTTAGTTTAGATGGACAAACCTTGAGTGCAACCAATTCTTCTGGAACTTACACATCAATTTGGACACCAGCAGCAAACCAGTTTTCGCTTCCTCATACGTTAACTGTTACGGCTACTGCATCAAACGGAACAACAGACGCAAAAACATATAGTTTTACATTAACTTGTTCAGGTGCAAACTGCCCAAATTCTTTACCTGTAATTACTTGGAATTCACCATCGAATACTACTGTAAACCAAAGTTCTTTCCAGGTTGTGCCAATTTCGGTTACAGCTGTTGATAGTGACGGATCGGTTTCAGGTGTTACCATTACAATAAATGGAGGTACATTTAACATGACAGCAGGTACAAATAATACCTATACGTATAATTTTACACCAGCTGCTTATCAGGACTATCCAGTTGTAATCAAAGCAACAGATAATAAAGCTGCTGTAACTACATTAAACACTACCATTAAAATTGCTCCGGTTAGCACCAATAGATTCATTGCACTTCCATCTAAAGTTCTTTTAGGATATGCACATTCCTGGGAGAATACTGGTGCTCCATTTTTATATTTTTCTCAAATAGTAGGAAGTAAATTTAACGTAGTCGATTATTCTTTCGTAGAAACAGTTAATCGTGATGGTTATACACCAGTATTAACTACCAATGACGCGAGATATCTGACCAATGGTGTTTTCAATAAGCAATTGTTGAAAAATGATATAAAGTCCTTAAGAGATAGCGGCGTTCCTGTTATTGTCTCTATTGGAGGGCAAAATGGTCATGTTGTTTTGGACAATGTAACGCAAAAAAATATTTTTGTTAATGGTCTGAAAGCTATAATTGATGAGTATCAATTTGATGGTGTTGATATTGATTTTGAAGGCGGATCGATGAATTTTAATGCAGGAGGTTTAAAAGATATTTCTTATGCGGGTATTTCTGCTTATCCAAGATTAAAAAATGTAGTAGATGCTTTCAGGGAATTAAAAGCTTATTATGGTCCTGGATTTTTATTAACTGCAGCTCCGGAAACACAATACGTACAAGGAGGATATTCTACTTATACTGATACTTTTGGTTCTTTCCTGCCAATCATTCAAAACTTGCGTAATGATTTGGATTTGTTAGCTGTACAATTGTATAATACAGGAGGAGAAAACGGATTAGATGGTCAATACTATGGTTCAGCTAAGAAAGCAAACATGGTAACAGCCCTAACGGATATGGTGATAAAAGGGTATAACATTGGTACAACCGGAATGCATTTTGATGGTTTACCGGCCTCAAAAGTTCTTATTGCCTTACCAGCTTGTCCAAGTGCAGCAGGTAGCGGCTATTTAACACCTGCAGAAGGAATTAGTGCAATGCATTATTTAAGAACCGGAACCACTTTTACCGGAAGAACATATACGATGCAGCCAGGCGGACCATATCCTTCTTTAAGAGGTTTAATGACTTGGTCTGTAAATTGGGATGCCTCTTCTTGTGGTAATTCATCTGAATTATCTAAAGCATATGCCACTTATTTTGCTTCGCAGTTGACAGCAAAAACATTAGCAGTTGATAAAATTGAGCCGAATGGAAAAACGATAGCTTATTTTAGAAATGATGCTTTATCAGTTACAAATGATACTGAAGATATTGCTCAGATAGATGTATTCAATACAATTGGGCAATCTTTAGTAAGTTATAAAAATATTCAAAATACTAAAGAAGTACTGCTTCAAAATCAGAGTTTCACAACTAAGCAATTGTTTTTAGTTGTAGTAACAGACAAAGCAGGAAACAGAAAATCATTCAAAGTAATGAACTTTTTGAATTAGTTACAATGAATGAAAAATTAGAAATAAAAAATTGGGACGGTTAAAATTGAGTTTGGTTATTTATTTTTTAATCTGGTTTTTATTTCAAATAAATGCGACGAATTTAAGTGATTTGTTATTTGGTTTTCACTTAGAGGAGCGCATTATAAGCCCGGCAATTTTATTGCCGGGTTTTTTTATTAATGCATATTGCCAAGTGTAAAATTGGCAGCACAGGTACCAAAACCAATTACAAATGCAATAACGGAGAATAAAATAATTTTTAATGAAAGTTGTTTGTTTTCTGATATAAATATCAATCGACCTATTCCAACTAAAAAAGCAATTACGCTGATAAAAGCAATCATGCTGCCAATAAAAACTAAAAATCCTCCCATATTCTTTTATTTTTTCTTTGATTTTAAATCAAAATTATAAATTGCTCACTATTACAACGCAGGTTCCAAACCCTATAATGACAATAAATATAGGAATTAACATAAGTCGCAGATAAAATTTTTTTTTCTCTTTGGTAAAAATTAAACCAATAAGACCAATTAAAAACATTGCAAAAAGAATAAACCCAAAAAACACTAAACCCTCCATATTTTAATACTTTTATTAAACATTTAATTTTTCTCTTATTTTTTCAATTTTGTTGTCTCTGTAAAATAAATTCATAGTCTCAAAAGGAATAATTTTCATTTTATCACTCACAATATGAACACATGATTTTTTAACTGCTCTAACATCAAAATCATGAGCATCCATAAAATTCATAATCAAAATTCGAAACAAGTTATTGTAATTTAAGGTGTCGGACTGAACTCTTGGTAAACAGCACATTAATTCATTAAATTCACCTTCTGCACAATCTACAGAAATACCGGTGCTAAATAAATTAAGCATATGTGTTTTTAGTTTTTCATCATGCTCAAAAACGATTGTGTTTTTCGAGTTATTCAACAGATCTTCCGGATTAATTAAATGGGTCATAGGAAAAACTTCTCCATCAATTTTTAGTGCGTAAGCCATACATAAAGCATCTGGATTACAAGGAACGGGAATTAAGTCTTGAGGAGTAAAAAGAGGTGCTTGCTCGTAAATTTTTCTACGGACTTCTGTCAATGTAATTCTTCCTGAAATATCATCGTAATTATCATTTCTGCCGGCAACTTGTGTGGGCTGAAAAGTTACACCACGAACGCATTTTTGTTGTAATGCATATTCTATTATTTTACCAATTTCATCGTCATTTTCTCCTTTTTGAAGTGTGATAACCAAGGTTGTCGAAATATTAAATTGATTTAGATGTTCAATGGCTTTTCTGCGCACTTCGGTTAAATCTTCACCACGCAGTTTTTCTAATACTTCGGGTTTGAAACTATCGAATTGCAGATAAATTTCAAAATCGGGCATATAGGTAGCAAGAGTCTCTACAAATTTGATGTCTTTTGCAATTCTAATACCATTTGTATTTACCATCAAGTGTTTGATAGGTTTGCTTTTGGCAATATCTAAAATTTTAAAAAACTCAGGATGCACAGTTGGTTCTCCACCTGAAATCTGGACTACATCCGGTTCACCTTCATTTGCTACAACAGTATTAAACATTTTTTCAATTTCTTCTAATGTACGATGTCTACCGTAGTTTGGGGCTGAGCTGGCGTAACAGGTAGGGCAGGCTAAGTTACAGCGATCTGTGACTTCAATAATCGTCAAACAGGAATGCTGTTCGTGATCTGTACATAATCCGCAGTCATACGGACAACCATAATGCACCTTTGTATTGAATTTTAAAGGCATCTCCGATTGTTTATTGTAATTACGAAGTTGTTTATAATAGTTAACATCATCTGCAATCATCGACTTTGACTCGCCATGTGTTTTGCAATGTTTTAACATCCAGACTTTCTCATCCTGAAAAACAATTTTAGTATCTACAAGGGCTAAACAATGAGGACAAAGGCTTTTAGTATAATCGTAAAATATGTAATCACGAGTTTTCATTATATTGTTTTTAAGGTGAAGTAATAAGATTTCCTTTGAATTTGAAGGCAAATATTCGGCAGAGAAACTTCCAATAATAAATAAAGATTAAAACGGAACTCCATTGTATAATGCTTAAATTAAGAAATAAGGATTGGTATGGTTTTAAAAATTCTACTAAAAATCGGAATAAAAAATACAAGACCATAAAGAGCTTAAATCGATCTCCATTTATCAAATTTTTATTTTTTATACTTTGAAATAAAACAAAAAGTAAAATCATAAATAGCATTTCATAAAGGGCAACAGGGTGTCTTTGCAGACCGTCGCCTAAATTCATTCCTGTGAAAAAGGTAGTTTCGTTGCCGTAAGTTGGCTCTGTAATTCCCATGGAAAAACACCCAATTCTGCCAATAAATAATGCTGTAATAATTGGAATCACATACAGATCTCCCGAAGCGATTTTTACACCAATGATCTTTTTTATTAGTTCAACACCAAATAATCCACCCAAAAAACCTCCTGCAACCGTTTTATTTTGATATAGGGTTAAAAAAGTCTGATGGGTAATTGCTGAAGGGGTTTCTAATAAAGCAATAAATCTGGATCCTATTAAAGCGCCAATCATAGCACCAATCATTATAATTAAACGATTTATATCTGATATAGGATCTTGTGTTCTTTTTTTTAGAAAGTAATAGGTTCTTATGCCGATAAAAAAGGCTAAAGTTTCAAATATAAAGTGCCAGTAAAAGGTTTTTCCAAAGATTTCAAATTGAAAAGGGAAGGTCATTTTAGTCAGAATTTTTAGCTAATATAGATAAATCTAATGGAATGATTTTAAAATAAATTTAAGTATTTTTGAAATCCAAATTTGGTATTTAAAATTCATGAAAAAGTCCATCAAATTCCTATTAGTCTTTCTAATTACTATTGTTTCTTTCGCTCAAAATAAACTCGGAAATCCAGAAATTGATCCCATTCAAATTCAAAAAAACTTTAGTGAATGGTCAGCTTATCAAAGCAAAAACATCATGCTTTCGAGAGATTTTGTAGCGCTGGATGTTCTTTCAAAAGAAATCTCAAAAGAAACTTTTCTAAACGAATTGACCAACGGAAATTTTATTCCAATCCGATTAAAATCAAATGATGCCATCTATTATTATAAACTGTTTAAAATTGAGCCAAATTCCGATTCAAGTATAAAAGCAACCATCAATCAAATAGGTTTTGATGCGCTTAAAAACTATAAAATGGAAGGCACTCCTTTTCCTAAATTCTCATTCAAAGATTTAAACGGAAATGAAGTTTCAAACGAAACTATGAAGGGAAAAATCATTGTAATAAAATGCTGGTATATTCACTGTACGCCATGTATAAAAGAATTTCCACAGGTAAATCGATTGGTAGAAAAATACAAAGACAGAAAAGATATTCTTTTTATAAGTTTAGCCGAAGATTCTCCAGAACAATTAAAAGCTTTTTTAGCTAGAAAACCATTGTCCTATGCTGTTATTCCAGACATGAAAATTTACATGAATGAAACATTGGATTTAAATGCTTTTCCAACACATTTTATCTTAAACAAAGAAGGTTTAATTGCAAAAGTTTTGCCCAATTTTGAAAGTCTTGAAGTGGCGCTGGCAAAAGAAAGTAAACTGTAGTTTTTTTAACCATATAAGTAATATAAGAAATGTAAGTCTAGCTTAAATATCTATAAAGCTTATATGTACTAAATTCGTACTGCAATTACAAGCTTAGTTTAAATGAACTTACATCACTTATATGGTGGAAAAATATAAGCGCAGAATAAAAAAACTTAGAGCCTTACCACCTTTGCAACTTAGAACCTTTTTCCGTACTTTTGCACAAAATTAATTAAAAAGACATTCATGTTAACAGTCAATAATTTATCAGTTCAATTTGGCAAACGAATTTTGTTTGACGAAGTAAATACCACTTTCACTCACGGAAATATTTACGGCGTTATTGGAGCCAATGGTGCTGGAAAATCTACTTTTCTAAAAATCATTTCGGGCGATATCGACCCAACTTCTGGACATATTCATTTAGAACCGGGAAAACGTATGTCGGTTTTAAACCAAAATCACAACATGTTCGACGAGCAAACTGTTTTGGAAACCGTTTTGATGGGGAATAAAGTTTTGTACGCTGTTAAAAAAGAAATGGATGAACTTTATTTAGACTATAACGATAAAAACGCAGACAGAATTGGAGAACTTCAGGTTCAGTTTGAAGAAATGAACGGTTGGAATGCAGATTCTGACGCGGCATCGATGTTGTCTAACTTAGGAATCAACGAAGAGCATCATTATACATTAATGGGCGATTTAGAGGGAAAAATTAAAGTTCGTGTGCTTTTGGCGCAGGCTCTTTTTGGAAACCCGGATTTGCTTATTATGGATGAGCCTACCAACGACTTGGATTTCGAGACAATCGCCTGGTTAGAAAACTTCCTTGCAAATTATGAAAATACTGTAATTGTAGTATCTCACGACCGTCACTTTTTAGATTCGGTTTGTACACATATTTCTGATATCGATTTTGGAAAAATCAACCACTATTCAGGAAATTATACTTTCTGGTACGAGTCTAGCCAATTAGCGGCAAAACAACGTGCTCAGCAAAACAAGAAAGCAGAAGAAAAGAAACAGGAACTTGAAGAATTTATTCGTCGTTTTAGCGCGAACGTTGCAAAATCTAAACAAGCCACTTCTCGTAAAAAAATGATTTCTAAATTGAATATTTCAGATATCAAACCTTCAAGCCGTCGTTATCCTGCGATTATTTTTGATCAGGATCGTGAAGCCGGAGATCAGATCTTGAATGTTGAAAATTTAGAAGCTTCTGTTGAAGGAGACCTTTTGTTTAAAGGTGTTCATTTGAATATGGCTAAAGGCGATAAAATTGTGCTGTTCTCTAAAGATTCACGTGCTACAACAGCATTCTACGAAATCTTAAACGGAAACCAACAAGCAGATGCCGGAACTTTTGATTGGGGAATCACTACAAACCAGGCATATTTGCCAGCTGAAAATCATTCATTCTTTGAAAACGATTTGACTTTGGTAGACTGGTTACGTCAATACGCAAAAACAGAAGAAGAGCGCGATGAGGTTTTCATTAGAGGTTTCCTGGGGAAAATGATTTTCTCTGGAGAAGAAGCTTTAAAAACAAGCCGTGTATTATCAGGGGGAGAAAAAGTACGTTGTATGTTATCAAGAATGATGATGGAGCGCGCTAATATTTTGATGCTTGATGAACCAACAAATCACTTAGATTTGGAGTCGATTACCGCTTTTAATAACTCATTGAAAAACTTTAAAGGTTCAGTAATTTTTACAACACATGACCATGAGTTTGCACAGACTGTTGGTAATAGAGTAGTGGAGCTTACACCAAACGGAGCAATCGATCGTTATATGACATTCGACGAATATCTTGAGGATGAAAAAATTCAGGAATTAAGAAAAAAGATGTATAATCTTTAGTATATAAATTGCAATAATTAAAAATCCCAAATTCCATTAAAGTAGAATTTGGGATTTTTTATGTTTATTTACTTCCGAAAACTTTTGCAAAAATCCAGATAATAATTGCAACAATAAAGATTACGATAAATATTCCGAATCCCATTCCGGCTTTAAAAATGTCTCCTATAACTTCGCAACTTGTAAATGAAAATAGTATTACGAATACCATTAACAAACGTGTAATATTTTTTTGCATGATTTTGCTGTTTTAAATGTTTTAAAAAGAATTTAGTATTCTAATTATCGTTAGAATAAAATTACTTTAAACAGCTCGGAAATGTTTTATATAATTTGATTGAAAAGTTCTATGATTTAGGGATGTTTTAAATAAAAAGAAATGTGATATGGATCCGAAATTGGAAGCTCCAACGGAGCATGATGTTTATAGCAAATTAATTATGCGCAATTAAGAAGAGCTCCAGCGGAGCGAAATATATTATCCATTATAATTGATATTAAATCTCACCAAATAGGTATTCATCTTTAAACTCGACATTAAACAATTTTAAAAATTCAATATATTCTTCTTTAAACGTCTTTGTTTGATGATGTTCTTCCTGACGTTGAATATAATTTATGACATTTGATATTTGAGAATGACTGTATGAAAAAGCTCCAAATCCATTTTGCCATTCGAACTTCCCATTAATCCATTTTTTGTCATTTATAAACTTTGATGAATTTGATTTTATCTCTCTAACCAAATCTGAAATTGATTTATCTGGTTTTAAACCAATTAAAATATGAATGTGATCGGGCATTCCGTTGATAGCTATTAGCTTTTGTCCCTTATTTGTCGTAATACCAGTAATATATTTATAAACTTCTTCCTTCCAATTTTCTGAAATCAGACTTTGCATTCCCTTAACAGCAAAAACAATATGAATGTATATTTGAGAATATGTGTTTGCCATAAATTGTAGATTAAATTATATTTCACCCCGCCGGGGTTCAATAAAATAAATTTACAAAATGGCTATAAAGATGCTGTCCCGATGGGACTTAATTGTATTAAAATTAGTCAATTATTTAATATGGGTTTTAATGAATAACATATTTTAAAAAATATATTTGCGTAAAGAAGATTTAAATTAAAAACGCCAGTAGAGTGTAATGTTGATAGTTAATCAATTATGCGTAATAGAGGAAGCTCCAGCGGAGCATAATGTTTATAGCAAATAATTAGATAAGACAAAAAAAGCTCCGGCGGAGCGACATATCGTTTCCATTGTAGTATTGGAGATATCACCCCGATGGGGTTTTATTGACTCGATTTATATATTTCTATAAACATATCGTCCCGATGGGACTTATATGTTGAATTTGTTATTCTCCAATAGTCCCGGTCTTAACATCTCCAGCTCGTTTATAACTCAAAGCAATTACACCGCTCGGCGTAACCGTACTTTCTATCAATGTAAATCCCGACGGATTTGAGCTATCATCAAACAGTTTTTTTCCTTTGCCCAAAATTATAGGATAAATTAAGAGCCCAAATTCATCGACTAAATCATGTTGAAGCAAAAGCTGAACAAGTGTTGCGCTTCCCCAAACTTTAATATCTCCACCTTCTGAATTTTTGAGTTTTTTGATGTCTTCTATGGTGGAAAGAAATTCGGTATTTTCCCAGTCAGATTTATTTCTGGTGGAAGACAAAACGTATTTGGTAACTTCATTAATTCCCGGCCAGCCTTCTGCATGTTTGGGCCAATAATCTTCAAAAATATCAAATGTTTTTCTGCCCAAAAGAATATCTGCAGGTTTCATTTGTTCCTGCATGACATTGCCATATTCTTCATCTCCAAAAGGCGCCACCCAGCCTCCGTATTCAAAACCTCCCGAAGTATCTTCTTCAGGACCACCAGGTGCTTGCATTACGCCATCGATTGTAATCATGGTAATGACGATTATTTTTCTCATGATGTTTGGTGTCTTATTGTTTTATCAAATATAATAAAAAGGTCTTTTTGAAACAATTCGATATTTTTACTGTCCAATTTTCTCGGTAATGATTATCGTATGAATTTCAAAATCATCAGCTTTTGGATATTTAACTTCGAATGATTTAAGAATTTCAAAATGATTTTTTATAAGTTGATTCTTTATTTCTTCTAAAGAATGATAATAAACATAGGTACGATCACCCGTACTTCCTGAAATAAAACCTGATTTAGAAGGCGATCCCTCAATGAAACTTAAATATAAGATACCCTCTTTAGAAAGTAGTTTATTTGCGTCGTATAATAGTTTTGAAGAATCTGTTTCTGAAAGATAGGGTAAACAAAAACCACACATAATGGCGTCAAATTTTTCATTTATTTCATCCAACTTTCGTGTATCCATTACTTTAAAATTGGCAGTCGGGTTATTTGATTTAGCCAATTCAACCATTTTCGGTGCAATGTCAATACCTGTAATCTTTAAGTTGTTTTTTTTGGATAAAAGATACTTAGTAATATTTCCCGGGCCACAACCAATTTCAAAAATGTTTACTTGATTATATTTTAAAACTGTACAGAAAAAATCATAAGTTTCATTATACAAGTTTAAATCCATAAACTTATCCTGATAGAGGTTTGCAATTTTATTCCAGGTTTCAAATGTTTCTTTGTATTTATCCATGGATTTATTTTTTTCGCTTTGAAATAGATCTTAACTAAATTATTTAAAGAATTCTAATGCAACTTCTGTATAGTAAATATAGTTTTAAATAAATATAATTTTTTAAAGAACTTTTATTTCAAAAAATAAAGTTATTCTGAATGAGTTTTCAAACTCAATTTATACGTAAAACCAAAAAAAAATATTTCCCCACCCAACACGCCAACAAATAAATTCTGATTTCGTATATTTGCCCAACCAAACATCACACTTAATTATGAGCCAAAAAGTATTACTTAATTCAAAAGAAGTTACTATCATACTCCATCGTTTGGCTTGTCAGTTAATCGAAAAACATCTTGATTTCTCCGATACTATTTTAGTCGGGATTCAGCCAAGAGGCGTTTTTTTAGCTGAACGTTTAAAACAAATATTAGAAGACGAATACAAAGTTCCTGAAATTTCTTTGGGATATCTGGACATCACTTTTTTTAGAGATGACTTTCGCCGTACTGATAAACCGCTTGAAGCCAATAAAACACAAATCAATTTTATAGTCGAAGACAAAAAAGTCATTTTTATTGATGACGTTTTGTTTACCGGACGAAGCATTCGTTCTGCCTTAACCGCAATTCAGTCTTTCGGGAGACCGTCAGAAATCGAATTGTTAGTGTTAATCGACAGACGTTTTAGCAGAAACCTGCCTATTCAGCCCGATTATCGTGGTCGTCAGGTAGATGCTATTAATGATGAAAAGGTAAAAGTAAGCTGGAAAGAAAATGATAGCGAAGATGCCGTTTACTTAATAACGAATTAGTTGAATCGTTTAATTGTTCAATCGAAAGGAAACGAATAAACGCTCTAACAAATCAACGGTTAAAAAAAAAACAAATAAACGATTAAACAAGAAAAAATGACAGAGAACGAAGCGTTTATTTACGAATCAATCTTTAATCAGGTTAGAATGGGATTTCTTTCTGTTGATGAGATCAAAGAGAACATCATAGAAGAAATCGAAGACAACGAATTTGAAGATGAAATTTCAGAAGAGTGGGCTTTTGATACCATAAAAGAAGAATACCAAAAGTTACTTGCAGAAAGCAAACAGTGGAAAAGTCCAACAGATACTGAAAGACTTATAAAAGCATTTGATGAATTAGGAGATGAAAATATCGTGGCGCTTCACAATGCAGGTTATACCACAACAGAGGGGGAGTATGAAGTAGTAGAGGTGGAAAGGGAGTTGCAGGAAAACGAAGTCTGGTCTGATGGTTATTGTTTTTATCACCAACAAGATTTAGCAAGAGCTGTTGCAGTTGAAGATCCGGGTTTGTTTATCGCTTTTCAGAAAGTAGATAATACTAGTGATGCCATTGCAATGGAAGTTGGAAAAAAGGTTGCTGAAGTTTTAAGAAACAACGGCTTTCAAATAAAGTGGAGTCCTTCTGCAAGAACAAAAATAGAAATACCGGGTTTCAGATGGCAGCATATTTTTGATGAAGACGGAAGAGATTTACAGGATTATAGCGAGGTTATAGAGCGAATGATCCAATAGACGGAACTGCTTTTTAAAGAATTTGACAAATAAAATTAAACAATAAAAAATGAAAGAATTAAGCGTAAATCATTTATTAGGAATTAAATACATCAACGAGAATGATATTAACCTAATTTTTGAAACGGCAGATCATTTTAAAGAAGTCATTAACCGACCGATTAAAAAAGTTCCTTCATTACGAGATATTACCATTGCTAACATTTTCTTCGAAAACAGTACCCGAACCAAGCTTTCGTTTGAGTTAGCCCAAAAAAGATTATCAGCAGATGTGATTAGTTTTTCTGCAGCTCAGTCTTCGGTTAAAAAAGGAGAAACACTTATTGATACGGTTAACAATATCCTTTCGATGAAAGTTGATATGGTTGTAATGCGCCACTCCAATCCCGGAGCGGCTTATTTTTTATCTAAAAATGTCAAAGCAAGTATAGTAAACGCTGGCGACGGCGCGCACGAACATCCAACGCAGGCTTTGTTAGACAGTTATTCTATCAGAGAAAAACTGGGTGATGTTGCCGGAAAAAAAGTAGTTATTGTAGGCGATGTACTGCATTCGAGAGTTGCCTTATCCAACATATATGCTTTGCAGATGCAAGGCGCCGAAGTAAAAGTATGCGGGCCAAAAACCTTGATTCCAAGATATATTGAATCTCTTGGTGTTACAGTGGAACCAAATTTACGAAAAGCATTAGAATGGTGTGACGTGGCGAATATGCTTCGTGTACAAAACGAACGTATGGACGTGAACTTTTTCCCTTCAACAAGAGAATACGCACAACAATACGGAGTTGATAAACCGCTTTTGGATTCTCTTGGAAAAGAAATCGTCATCATGCACCCGGGACCCATCAACAGAGGAGTAGAGATTACTTCTGAAGTAGCGGATTCTGATCATTCTGTAATCCTGAATCAGGTAGAGAATGGAGTAGCGATTAGAATGGCGGTTATTTATCTTTTAGCCTCTAAGATTCAGTAAATTTTTAGTTTACAGTCTCAGTATTCAGTCACAGTTTACAATTTTTACTGAGACTGAATACTGAGACTGAATACTGAGACTGCGACTGAAACTTGAAACCTAAAACTTGAAACAAATTTAAAAAACTTCGTACCTTAGTAAAATGAAAGTAGATCAAAAAGGACATACCGTTACGATTAAAGATACCCAGGGAGATTTTAATTCTTTTTTGGAGAAAGTGACGCAACAATTTAAAACCTTTGAAAAACAAAATATAATAATCGATTTAACAGCAGATACTAATTTAGCTGAAAGCGATTTAAAACTTTTTCTGCCACTTTCTAAACAACACAAAAAAGCAAAGAAATCATTTGTAATTGTAGTTTCTGATCTTGATTTCAATTCAATTTCTGATAAATTAGTAGTGGTTCCTTCTCTTTTAGAAGCGCACGATATTATCGAAATGGAAGAAATTGAACGTGATCTTGGGTTTTAATTTTAGATTTTAGAGTTCAGATTTTTGATTTTGAATACTGAAATTTAGATTTTAGATTTTTTTAACGCTAATTTTTCCAATCTAAAATCTACAGTCTAAAATCTACAATCTAAATCAATCTAAAATCAACAATCTAAAATCTAAAATGAAATTAACCATACTAGGCTGTTATGCCGCAACTCCCAGAACGCTTACTAATCCGACTTCGCAGGTTTTAGAAATCAAAAACAGATTGTTTTTGATTGATTGTGGCGAAGGAACTCAGGTGCAATTGCGTAAAAACAAGATTAAATTTTCTAAAATTAATCACATTTTTATTTCCCATCTTCACGGAGATCATTTGTATGGATTAATTGGAACCATTTCGACTTTTTCGCTTTTAGGCAGAACTACTGATTTGCATGTTTACGGACCAAAAGGAATAAAAGAGTTAATTCTGCTTCAATTAAAGCTGACAGAATCCTGGACTACTTATAGTTTGTTTTTTCACGAATTAGAGTCGAAGGAAAGTGAAGTGATTTTTGAAGATCAGAAAGTCATAGTAAAAACAATTCCGTTAAAACATCGCGTTTATACCAACGGATTTTTGTTTCAGGAAAAACCGGGAGACAGAAAACTAAATGTAGAAGCAGTTCAACAGTATAATATTCATACAGCCTATTACCAAAAAATAAAAGGCGGAGGTAATGTTACGCTGGATAATGGAACTGTTATTGAAAATGCAAAATTGTCTTTTGATCCAATTCCTTCTATGAGTTATGCCTTCTGTTCGGATACGGTTTATAATGAAGCTATTATTCCGATTATTGAAAATGTAGATATTTTGTATCACGAATCAACCTTTTTAGAATCAGAAGCACCATTAGCACAAAAAACATTACATTCAACCGCAAAAGAAGCCGCGACAATTGCGCTTAAAGCAAATGTAAAACAACTAATTTTAGGCCATTATTCAACACGATATGATGGAATTGAGCGTTTTAAAGAAGAAGCAGAAACCATTTTTCCGAATGTACTTTTGGGAGATGACGGCGTTTCTTTTGAGTTTTGAATTTAAAAAGGTTCTAAGGTTCTAAGGTTCTGAGATGCTAAGATTTTAAGTTTTTTTAAAACCTGAAACCTGAAACCTGAAACCTGAAGCCTGAAGCCTGAAACCTGAAGCCTGAAACCTGAAACAAAATAAACTAAATTAAAAAATCATGAACGATTTAAGTAATTATAGAAAATCTTACGAGAAGAGCGAATTATTAGAAACTAATATTCCCGAAGATCCGATTAATCTTTTTAATAGATGGTTTCATGAAGTGGAAGATTTTGGTGGAAATGGAGAAGTTAACGCTATGACGGTTTCTACTATTGGTTTAGATGGTTTTCCGAAATCTCGAGTAGTGCTTCTGAAGAAATTTTCTGAAGAAGGCTTTATTTTTTATACCAATTATAATTCGGAAAAAGGAAAGGCTATTGCAGCGAATCCACATGTTTGTCTGTCTTTCTTTTGGCAGGAAATGGAACGTCAGGTTATTATTAAAGGAATTGCGCAAAGAACTTCTGAAAATATTTCAGACGGTTATTTTGATTCGCGCCCGGATGGAAGCAAATTAGGTGCAATTGTTTCCAACCAGAGTGAAGTGATTCCGTCAAGAACTTTTTTAGAAGAAAACCTTAAAAAATTAGAAGCAGAATTTGAAGGAAAAGCCATTCCGAGACCAGAAAATTGGGGCGGATTTTTAGTAACTCCTTTAGAAGTAGAATTTTGGCAGGGAAGACCAAATAGACTTCATGATAGGATTCGATATCAAAGTCAATCTGATTATTCATGGAAAATAGAACGACTATCATCTTAGTTGTAAGAAAAATACATTTATATTAAAAATTTACATGTAGTTCGTCGATTATTTTTGTAGTTTAACGGTAAATTGAATACGTTTGGTGTAAGAAAAAACGATTTAATTTAAATATAAAAATTTAAAGGATTTGCCCCAACATTTACTTTAAGCTTGCGTAAACTACTGTTGATTATGAAGAAGAAGATTATGCACATCATGCTGTTCATTGCAATGTCTATTGCAATGAACTCATGCTCTGCCGATACTGCCGAGGGAACTGAAAGTAGTGCTCCAACAGAAGCTCTGATAACAAATTATACTTACAATGATTCAGAGTTAGAAACAATGCAATTAATAAACGATTATCGATTACGAATTGGTTTAAATGCTTTGCAAATAATCAATCATATTTCGTATAAATGTCAGGAACACAATGCCTACATGATTGAAAAGAACGTTGTGGATCATAATGATTTTGATGCCCGATCAGAAAATATGATGAAGGTGCTTGGAGCCAAAAATGTTGGCGAAAATGTAGCTTATAATTATAAAACTTCTGAGGCTGTTTTGCAAGCCTGGCTGGAAAGTCCGGGTCATAAACAAAACATCGAAGGTAATTTTACACACTTTGGATTATCTGTAACTACAGATCCTGCAACGGGAAAAAAATACTATACTAATATATTTGTTAGAATTTAAGATAATTTAAAACTGGTTGGTTTTTTAGTGATCGTTGTGACTCTAAGGGTTGCAACGATTTTTTTTTTCAAAAAAAAGCTGTCTTAAAAGACAGCTTTTTAGCATATATAAAAATCTTAATTAACTAATTACAATGCAGTAATAATAAATTCGCTACGTCTGTTTTCCTGATGTTCCGCTTCGGTACAAGGAACGCCATCAGCACATTTATTTACAAGCTGTGTTTCTCCATAACCTTTACCGGTTAACCTGTCTGCTTTTACACCGTTTTTAATCAGCCATTGTATGGTAGATTTTGCTCTTCTGTCAGATAAGGCTTCGTTGTATTTAAAAGTAGCACGACTATCTGTATGGGAACGAATATCAAGTTTCATGCTTGGGTTTTCATTTAAGACAACCAATATTTTTTCTAAATCAATTGCAGCTTCTTGTCGGATATTAGATTTGTCTAAGTCAAAATAAATCATTTTTATTTTAAAGCATTTTCCCAGATCATCACCAATCGTTACTTTGCAAGTGACAGGGTCTAAACTAATGGGTAAGCTTGTTTTTCCGGATAGTTTGCCGATCGTTATACTAACTTCTTTGGTAGCATATTCTTCTTTTTCTGCTCTCACATTATAGCTTTTACCACAGTCAACCGGAAATTTGTAAACTCCGTTAACGTCAGCAATTGTGGTGTTTTTTACCACCATATTTTCATAAAGTGAAACTTTTGCTCCCGGTAAAATAACAGCTGTTTCGGAATCGGTTATTGCACCACTTAATTCCTGAATGC
>NZ_MUGV01000041.1:0-36721 GCF_002217275.1 Flavobacterium frigidimaris | reverse complement strand
TATTTGAATGCTTCCCGCTAATAAGAAAAACCGACGCTCTACGAAGTGTTCTTCTTTACGCTGCAAATGTTTCTGACTTTGCGCCATTTTAAACAAATATAATTGAAACAGAAACTTCATAAAGTCTCAGACTTTAAAGCCAATTTTCGTAGACTATTTTTTCTGAATGTAAAAAAACACAAGACAATAACAAGAACTAATCGTAAAAAGTCTGGAGACTTTTATAAAATTTATATTCCCTAAGAAACCAAAAAAACTGCGCAAAGTTCACGGAGGCATTTGCGCAGTTTTTCATGGGAACACTTCGAAGAGCGAAATTACCAAATCGTTATTCTGTCTTTCTTCGGTAAAAACATTTTATCTCCAGATTGTACCTTAAATGCTTCATAAAAAGGTGTAGTATTCATTAGAGGACCATTAACACGCCAATTTGGTGGAGAATGTGGATTATTGTTAATCCACAAACGCAGGAACTCGTCTTTCATTTTTACTCTCCATATTTTGGCTATCGAAATGAAAAAGCGTTGGTCTGGAGTAAAACCATCAATTTTTGTATTCCCTTGTCCTTCCTGGGTCATTTTAAAAGCATCATAAGCAACTGCGATTCCGGCAATATCCGCCGTATTTTCGCCAACTGTCATTGCACCATTAATGTGTAGATTGTCTAAAACGGTGTAGGTACTGTACAAATTGATAACCTGTTGTATTTTTGACTTAAACTTAGCATAATCCTCTTTTGTCCACCAGTTTTTTAAATTGCCATCTTTGTCGTATTGAGCTCCCTGATCATCAAAAGTATGGGTTATTTCGTGGCCTATAACCATTCCGATTCCTCCATAATTAAGCGCATCATCTGCATTATTATCAAAATAAGGGGCTTGTAAAATACCTGCCGGAAAAACAATTTCATTTGCAGTAGGATTATTATAGGCCGTAACGGTTGGAACTGTAGTATACCATTCTGATTTATCGACTGGTTTGCCCAATTTTGCCAATTCAAATTGATAGGCAGCTGTTGCGGCCGAAACCATATTCTCAAAATAGGTATCCCTGGCTATATGTACATTGCTATAATCTTTCCATTTATCAGGATATCCTATTTTCTTGGTCATGGCTGCCAATTTTTCTTTAGCTTTTTGTTTTGTACTTTGACTCATCCATTCTAATTTATCAATTCTTACCGCATAAGCTTTTTGCAAATTGTTCACGAGAGTTAACATACGTTTTTTAGCATCTTCCGAAAAATATTTCTTTACATACAATTGACCTAATGCTTCGCCCAGGTAGGTGTCAAGAACACTAGCCATTTTTTCGCCACGTGATTTTTGAACAGCCTGACCAGAAAGCACTTTGGTATACTCAAATGAGGCATCGACAAAAGGTTTACTTAAATCATCTGCGTATCTTTCTATAGAATTTGCTTTCAGATAAATTTTCCAACTATTAATAGGGATGGTTTTTAAGAGTTTATTAAGGGCATCATAATAGGCAGGTTGCCCTACATTAATGAAATCAGTTTTAGCACCTAATTTATTCAAAAAAGTAGTCCAGTCAATATTGGAATGTCTTTTTACAAGATCTGCCACAGCTATTTTATTATAATTTGCCTGCACATCACGAAGTTCCACTTTTGTTTTATGCGAAACGGCGAATTGCTTGTCAATATCGTAAACCAAAGCAGCATTGGATGTAGCCTGCTGGGCATTACTTCCTGTTTGTTGAAATAAGGTAGTAAGGTATTTTTTGTAAGCTTCCTGTATAGCAACAGTTGATGAATCTGATTTGAAATAATAGTCCCTGTCAGGCAAACCGATACCCGTTTGATAGATTTGAGCAATATTCATACTGCTGTTTTTTTCATCAGGTGATACTCCAAAACCTATAATAGAAGAATTGCCCAATTTCTCTTCATTAACCACAAAATTCATTAAGGATGGTAAATCGCTAATTGCATCAATTTTGGCAAGTAACGGTTTGATAGGTGCATAACCCCGTTTGTCAATGGTTACGGTATCCATACCTGATGCATAAAAGTCGCCTACCTTTTGTGCTATACTTCCTGCCGGATTCTTGCTTTGTGAAATGCTGTCCAATATTCCTTGCAGGCGCATTCGCTGTGGGTAATTCATAAACATATAGGCACCAACTCCAGCTTGAGATGCCGGTATTTGTACAGAATCATACCATTTGCCATTTACATATTTAAAAAAATCATTACCAGGTCGCAATGTAGAATCTATTCCGGTGATCGCAATATTCTTTTTTCCTTGATGTTTTGAGCACGCTGTAAAAGCTAAGAACGCAATGAAGAGCACTAATGATTTTTTCATAATCTGGATGATTTCTATTAAAATGAACTGAAAAACGTTTGAGGGCAATATTTTAAAATGTATATGCTTTGCATAGTTAATTTTAGCAGAACAATATACGAATTCAGTTTTTAATTCTAAAGTTTTTGTTAGAATTACCACTTATAAAAGTCAGAATTATAAGTGGTAATTGATAGTTACCATAAGTAATGCGGCATAACGTTTTGGGACTATTATAGTTTTAAAACTATAGTAATCCTGTTCTTCGAGGAATTAATTGGTACCACTGAAGAATCCCGAAAGACATTAGGACTAACCTTGTATAATTTTGAACGAATATAAATGATAAAAGGTAACCCTATAAAGTCTGACTTTAAAACTAATATCTTTTAAAAGCTCCTTTTTGCTAAGTAAAATTTACGCAATTTCCTGAAGAAGCACTTCTAAAAACGAAACATCACTAAAGAATATTCTTTCAAAACAAATTATTTTCAATTTTTTTAAAATAGTATGATTTTAATAAAATGTGAAAAAAAACTTCTTTACCCTCTGTTTTTCGTATAAAACAACCAATTATTAATCAAACAAATACACTTTTCCTGACCCAATTTGTTTACGCCCGATTATTGCTAAATAGGATATTTTCGCAATGGCCTAAAACCATTTTTTGAAAAAATATTTTTGTGTATTTTAAAATTATTCGCATTTTTGCACCCGCATTAGAAAAGCAGGCCCGTTCGTCTATCGGTTAGGACGCATGGTTTTCATCCATGTAAGAGCGGTTCGATTCCGCTACGGGCTACTAGTCAACACAAAGCTTCAGAGAAATCTGGAGCTTTTTTGTTTACAAGCATATTAGATTTTATCTTATTATTTGATCCATAATTTCTACAATATGCTCTTCATCCGTTCCACAACAACCGCCAAAAACATTTAAGTGCGGAAAAGAATCTTTCAATTTTTTATATTCCTCTCCTAAATCCTTTGGCACTCCTCTATCGAGTTCTATTGCTTCGTCTAGTTCGGCATGGCTTTTACAGGATGCATTTGCCCTGATGCCTTTTATCCGTTTCACCCACTCTTCTTTTGCATGTTCTTTTAATTCATTTAAAAAATGAGTGGGATGCGCACAATTAATCATAAAATATAGTGGCGGAACACTAACATTTTTATCTGCTTTTTCGATAGCCTCTTTTAAACTCATTCCCGTTGGTAATTTACTATCTGTTTCTACCGTATAGGATATCACAACTGGAAGATCAAAAGACGCAGCTGCTTCAACGATACCAATTGCTTCTTCTGCATAATTCATTGTTAAAGCAGAAATAAAATCAACAGCCGTTTGGCTTAAAGTTTTTATTTGTTGGCCGTGATAGTGTTGTGCTTCCTGGGTAGTCATACAATTGTCGGGAGCGTAGCCGTCACCTCTCGGGCCTACACAACCGCTAATAAGAATGGAATCGATTTTATTTTCAAATTCCGTTTTTAAATCTACTAAAAGCTTTACGGCTTTTTCATTTAACTCAGCTAACTGATTTCCAGAGTAACCAATTTTTTCAATCCAATCTGGATTCGTGCGCCAGGTTGGGCTTTCTAAAATAAAATTGGTCTTGTACTTTTTTGCAATTTTTAAATATCGGGAATAGTAATTTTTAATTGCGTCGTATCCTTTACTCTCCTTTAATAAATCAAAAGCCGCGAAATAAGGCAATTCAAATCCTTCAAGGAAGATTAAGGTCGTTTCTAGTCCGCCATCTGTTAAAAATATATCGTCAGACTCATTTGGTAAAGTTACAGCGCTTCTTTCCATTTTTTTAAACAATTATAAACCATTAAAAATCAAATAAATAAAGATATAAATTTACAAAATTTTGAATTGTAAAAAAAGTAAGATCAAGACCTGTAGAAACTCAAATATTATCAAATTTTAAGGAATATTTTTTTTAAATTTAATGTCTAATACCGTATTTTTTTACAAGCTGCCTATTTTTGCATAAACAAAATCTCCTAACACAAATGCTGGAACAATTTAAAAAATATATCATTGATAATACTGGTCTCTCAGAAAACGAGTATAGCGAATTGGAGCATTTGGTTTATTTGCTTGAAGTAAAAAAAGGAACTGTTTTATTAAAGGAAAATCAAATTTGTAATCGGGCCTTTTTTGTTTGCAAAGGGATGTTACGCTCCTATACTATAGATGAAATGGGTAAGAATCATATTATTCAGTTTGCTTCTGAAAATTGGTGGATTGCAGACCGAAGTAGTTTTTATTTTGATGAACCTGCAGAATTATTCATCGATGTAATCGAGGATGCTGTAGTCGTGTACATCCACAAAGATTTTATCAAAGCAGCCGAAAAACTATCTGGTAAGTTTGCTCGTTTTAATACACTAGCACTGCAAAAAAACATCAGACAAATGCAGAAAAGGATCAACTATTTATTAGCAGCCTCAGCCGAAAAAAAATACTTAGATTTTATCGAAACATATCGTGAAATTACTTGTAGAATACCACTTCAAATGATTGCTTCTTATCTTGGCATTACCCCTGAAAGCCTAAGCAGGGTGCGAAAAGAGCTGGCCAGAAAAAATTTCAAGCCATAAATTGCTTGCTAACTGTACTCCTGTTTCAAATTAAATTCTGAAACCTTTATGCTGTTACTTCATTTCTGCAACTGAATAAAATTTATTCATATTTCTTCCTTTTTGCATTTCTTACCATAGGTCAAGTACTTCCTCTTTTATCCATAGTAATTTTACAATACTAAAAATTACATCATGGAATACACAGTTATAAACAACGAAAAAGACCAGCGTTTTGAGATCCATTTAGATGGCTATATCGCGTTTGAACAATACAAATTGTTTGATGGTGGCATTTCTTATATCCATACTGAAGTTCCTCCCGAATTAGGAGGAAAAGGAATTGCTGCCTATATAGCAAAATATGTTCTTGATTATGCAGAAGAACATCATCTTAAAGTAAAACCTTATTGTCCTTTCATCAAAGCATACATCGACAAACATCCCGAGTATCAGGCTAACTCATTGTTTCATACTAAAGAATCACACGAAAATGAAAACTAAAAAAATAGAGCAAGTATTTGCACCACCGGCTCCGCACATGGTTGGTGACGGATTTAGAGTACATAATTTTATTCCGTATGGAATGAGCATGGAACGAATGAGTCCGTTTATTATGATGGATTATAATTCTAAATTTTATTTTCCGCCCACCAATAAATTAAGAGGGGTTGACGTACACCCACACAGAGGTTTTGAAACCGTCACTATTGCCTATAAAGGAAAGGTAGCACATCACGACAGCTCTGGAAATAGCGGTGTAATTGGCGAAGGAGATGTACAATGGATGACTGCCGCATCAGGAATTTTACATAAAGAATACCACGAAGAGGAATTCAGCAAAGAAGGTGGCCATTTTCAAATGGTACAGCTTTGGGTAAATCTTCCTGCGAAGGATAAAATGACAAAGCCCAAATATCAGGGTATCTCCAATAATGACATTAACAAACACCTATTACCTAATGAAGGTGGCGAAATAGAAGTTATTGCAGGTGAATACAGTGGGACTTTAGGAGCAGCTACCACTTTTACTCCTGTAAATTTATTTAATGCCAAATTAAACAAAGGAGCTTCTGCGACTTTTAATTTTCCGGCGCACTATAACTCGGCTCTTCTTGTAATTGAAGGAAACATTAGCGTGAATGATGATCAAAATGTATCCGAAAATCATTTTTTACTATTTGCAAATGAAGGGGAAGAATTTACCATTCAGGCACTTGAAGATGCTGTCGTACTTATTTTAAGTGGAGAGCCTATCAATGAACCAATAGTCGCCCATGGCCCTTTTGTTATGAATACAAAACAGGAAATCATCCAGGCGATGAATGATGTTAATATGGGAAAATTTGGGTATTTGGAATAAATAATTAAATAAAAAGGAAATGGAAAATAAAACAATATGGAAAAATGACAAAGAGCATTCAAGACTTGGTTTTACCGTTACACATATGATGATTAATGATATTGTGGGACAGTTTACCAATTTTGATTTGACAGTAACCAATTCAAAAGCAGACTTTAGCGATGCCTCTTTTGAATTATCAGCAGAAACAAATTCGATATTCACCAGTTCGGAAGGAAGGGACGAAGACTTACGGGGACCTAACTTTTTTGATGTCGAAAAATACCCTACGCTACATTTTAAAAGTACTGCAATCAGAGAGAGCAGTAAAAACAATTACAAGGTTGCAGGGAATTTGAGTATGCATGGTTTTACAAAAGAAATCATTGTTGATTTTCTATACAGAGGAACAATGCTTAATCCAAATTCAAAGAAGATCACATCCGGTTTTCAGGTTCTGGCGACACTAAAACGTTCTGATTTTAAGGTTGGATTGATTTTACCTTTTGACGGACTTAAGGATGATGTACTTATCAAAATGGATGGCGAATTTCCGCAAGAATAATTTAATAAAACTTAATAACAACAAAAAACTTAAAAAAATGTCAGTAGTAACAAGAATTAATTCAGATGATGTAGCAATCCTGCTTATCGATCATCAGAGTGGCTTATTTCAAACCGTAAAAGATATTGATGTCACCTCATTACGCAACAATGTCGCCACCTTAGCCAAAATCGCAGCAATAGAAAATATTCCTGTGATAACAACGGCTTCAGAACCAAATGGTCCTAATGGTCCGTTGATGCCTGAAATTCATAAATATGCGCCACACGCCGTTTATGTACCCAGAAATGGAGAAATCAACTCCTGGGATACTCCGGCTTTTGTTGAAGCGGTAAAAAAAACAGGGAAGAAAAAATTAATTATTGGCGGCGTATTAACCAGTGTATGTGTCGCTTTTCCTTCTATATCAGCTGTATCCGAGGGTTATGAAGTATTTGCTGTTATTGATGCCTCAGGAGACATGAGTACTTTGTCATCGCAAGCTACAATTGCAAGATTATCACTTGCCGGAGTAATACCAATAAGTACAACAGCCGTTTGCAGCGAGATTCAAAAAACATGGAATCGTCCTGATGCTTTACAATTTGCAGAAGCTTACTCTACCGTAATGCCAAATTATCAAGCCGTAATTGAAAGTTTCTTAAAGGCCGAAAATGTCGGAATATCAAAAAAATAATACGCTACAAACTCAATAATAATAATAATAATACTTAGAAATCATGAGCAGTTTACCTATTCGCGATCAAAAAAATGATCACCTTTTAACTCCGGAAAATGCAGCATTAATCATTATTGATTATCAACCGGTACAAGTCAATTCTATTGCTTCAATGGACAGACAGATCCTTATCAATAATATTAGCGGTGTTGCAAAAATGGCCAAAGTTTACGATTTACCTATTGTACTTTCGACCGTAAATGTAAAAACAGGATTTAATAAAGAAACGATTCCTCAACTAAAAAGAGAATTAGATGGAGTTCCTTCGTATGACAGAACCACTATCAATTCTTGGGAAGACAAGGAATTTTTAGAAGCTGTTAAAGCAACGGGAAAGAAAAAATTAATAATGACAGCTTTATGGACAGAAGCCTGTCTTACGTTTCCCGCCCTTGATGCCTTAAAAGAAGGTTATGAAGTTTATATAGTAGCCGATGCTGTAGGCGGAACTTCTCTGGAAGCACATAATGCGGCACTACGAAGAATGGAGCAAGCGGGGGCAATCCTGGTGAGTGTGCCGCAATTATTTTGTGAATTGCAACGTGACTGGAGTCGTTCCGAAACAGCGCAGGAATTTATGCAACTGTTTATTAAAACAGGAGGCACAGCAGGAATCCAATTTTCTTACGATAGGGATTAATTTTTTCATTTTTTGGTAAGCTGAGACAGTATCATTTTTCGTGATACTGTTTTGGCGTTATATAAAGTTTTCGTTCCACCTCTTCTCGACATTTTTAAATACCTTTGATGTACAAGCACAATCAAATATGCAATCTTCCAAAATGTTTCATCAGGAATTTGAATCTCCACCGGCACTACAAAATGCCATCAAATGTTTTTGGTACAACAAAACAGAATTAGGAGAAACAGCATCAAATTTTGAAGTAATGCCTGATGGTTATGCTGAAATTATTTTTCACTTCGGAAGCGGTTGCAGTGTACTACACAATGGGGTATTGGAACCATTACCTTCCCCATTTATTATGGGACTATTGAATCAGCCTGCTATTTTTAATTCAAAAAAGAGTTTAGAAATCATTGGAATCCGATGCTTTCCGTGGACTGTTTTTGATTTACTCGGACTGCCTTCGGGCAAAAGTGGCGTACAAATATTTGAACATCCCATTGTCGGACTTCAGCCTATTTTACAAGAATTTATCACTTCTGGTCAAATTGAGGAAGCAATAGCATTTGTCCAAAAGTATTTTACAGATCTACATTCCGATACTATAAACAACGCTTTGCTGTCTAAAGCGGGTAGTGCCTTAAAAAATAGCAATGGAAAAATCACAGTAAATCAGATTGCTGCAGAAGTGCATACAACGGTACGCACACTAGAGCGAAATTTCAAGCAATCCTCCGGCCATACTGTAAAAGATGTATCGGGCTTAATGCGTTTTGAGCAGGTTCGGAATCATTTATGGCTTTATCCGGATACAAATCTTGCCGGCTTAGCGCCTGAAGTTGGTTATACAGATCAATCTCATTTAAGCAGGGAATTTAAGCGTTACAGCGGTATTACACCTGCTGCTTTTGCCCGAAAAGGAAAAAAAGAAAAACAGGTCTTAAGTGATTTTGTCGCATTTGTACAATCCTAACACAGGAACTTTCATGAATTTTGTCTTCTAAATAAAACAGACAAACTCATGTTATTAAAAGATAAAAAAGTAGCTATAATTGGTGCGGGACCCGTTGGTCTTACCATGGCAAAATTACTACTGCAAAACAGCATAAAAGTAACCGTTTACGAAAGAGACGAAAATCCACAAACCAGAATTTGGGGCGGTACGCTTGACCTACACAAAGGTTCAGGACAGGATGCTTTGCAAAAAGCAGGACTACTCGAAAGTTATTACAACATAGCCCTGCCAATGGGCATCATCATGACAGATGAACAATGCAAAACCATAACTTCCAGAACTCCACAATACGATAATCCTGAAATCAATAGAAACGATTTACGAAAAATTATACTCGACAGTTTAAGAGATGATACTGTTGTTTGGAACAGAAAACTCACCGGTCTTTCAACAAAAGACGGAAAATGGGTTTTACATTTTGAAAATGAAAGGGATGAAGTTGCCGATTTTGTTATTGGAGCCAACGGCGGAATGTCTTCGGTTAGAAAATATGTTACCGATACCGAAGTCGAAGAAACCGGAACCTTTATTATACAAGGTGATATTCCCCAACCTCAACTAAATTGTCCTGAATTTTATCAGCTATGTAATGACAACAGATTAATGACCGCTCATAATGGTAATCTCTTTGTTGCCAATCCTAAAAACAAGGACATGTTGAGCTACGGTATAATTTTTAAAAAACCCGAAGGATTCGAAACAGCTGCTAACAAGTTGGATTTTAAAAACACAAAGAGTATTGCCAATTTCCTTTCGGACAGATTTTCTAACTGGCACGAATCTTATCATCATTTATTTCATGCAACTTCCTTTTTTGTCGGGCTTCCAACCAGAAAAATTGGACTCGATAAATCCTGGAAAAATGATCGCACTTTACCTATAACACTTATTGGTGATGCTGCTCATTTAATGCCGCCTTTTGCTGGTCAGGGTGTAAATGTTGGACTGGTTGATACCCTTGTTTTATGTGATAACCTGACAAATGGAAAGTTTGAAACCATAACAGCAGCCATCAAAGATTATGAAGAAAAAATGTTTGTTTATGCTGCAGCAGCACAACAAGAATCGGGTAAAAATGAAATAGAAATGCGTCAGCCTGATTTTTCTTTTCAAAAACTATTTGATCAGAATTAAGGAATACTATTTCCAACAGATTCTAAAGTTCTTTAGCGTCTGTTGGAATTTATAATTTATGAAAAAATCAAACCGTAAAAAGCATACTTGCAGCTCCTAATAAAGCCGCAATTTCATTATCTGTCGAAACAGAAACGGTAATTTCAACACCTGATTCCTTTACTTTTTTATGGAAGCCATTCAGAAAAAATTCACTTGCATTTGCAATTTTTCCACCAATAATAAAACTATCAGCATCAAATTTTTCTAACCATGGGATCACTACTGAAGCTAAATCTTCTCCCATTTTTTCGAACACTTTTACCGCCACTTCATCTTCGGCGACAGCCAGATTAAAAAGTTCTAATCCATTATTAAGATTTTCGCCTGTTAAGCTTTTATACGCTGACAAAAGACCTCTTGCCGAAACATAATCTTCAGCAATACCTTCTTTGTATGGAATATTGTAAATTTCGCCATCCGTAGGAACTAATTCTCCAGAAGAAACGGAAACTCCTTTATCAATAAAACAAGCACCAAGTCCGGTTCCAAGTGTTACGGCCATTACCTTTTTAGAAAGATTTGTTGCATCTTTAAAGACCTCTCCTTTTCCAAAACAAACAGCGTCGTTTTCAAAAAGAATTGGAAATTCGTTAGAAAGATTGAGCGTGCCCTGAAATAAATAACGAACATTTAATCCATAAAAATGTTCATATTTTGACTGGTCCTTAATCCAGCAAAGTCCATTCGTATAGTCAAACGGGCCAGGCATACATACAGCTAGTCCTTTTATTTCTTCTACTTTTGAATTTTCTACTGAAATACGAATCGCTTTTTCCCAAATAGACATGACCTCTTTCACAGGCAAATTAGAATCGAATGATTCTTTATGCAATGAAAAATCAATCACTTTCATGTTTACAATATCTATTATCGCTGCGGTAATATGTGTTCCTCCAATGTCTATTCCTACGGCATATTCTTTATTCATCTTATTTTCCTGAATTGAACTATTAAACAATTAAACTTCAACACTTAATCTCTTAATAGTGTATTTTATATTTTTAATTTTAGATATTCTTATCTTTTAAAATCTGAGGATATTTGATGCTCGTATGAACAATCATTTCTCCAAAAAGCGTATTTGCCCAGGCAAACCATTTTCTTGTAAACTTAGTCACATCATCTTTATGAAATGATTCGTGCATGAAACCAGTATCTGCATTTGTCTTGATCAAATTACTAATACAGTTTTTGATTTCTGTTTCATCGACACTTGTAATTGCTCTCAAAACAATACTCATGGGCCAAATCGTATCGGCTCCGGTATGTGGCCCGCCAACGCCCTCGCCCGCTTTTCCCTTATAGAAAAAAGGATTGTTTTCTGAAAGCACTACTTTTCGGGTGTTTAAATACAATGGACTATTCGGCTCAATTGCACCAAGATAAGGCAATGATAATAAAGAGGGAACATTCGCGTCGTCCATCATATGGAAACTACCGTAACCGTTTACTTCAAAAGCGATGATTTTACCAAATTTTGGGTGATCAATAATTCCGTTTTCTTCTAAACCTTTCTGAACCTGTTCTCTTAATTCTTTGGCTTTAGCTACTAAATCTTTGTCCAACAGTGTCGGCAACGAAAAGATTTCGATTAAATAACCCAAAACCTCAATCGCAAACATATTACTCGGAATCAAGTAGCCAAATAAAGTACTGTCATCACTTGGTCTAAAAGTTGAAACAATCAAGCCGCAAGGTTTTACCGGATATCCGTAACCACCTAAAGGCACACCATCTGTGGCCCAGGCCGTTTCACGCTGAAAAGTATAAGGCCCTTTATCGTGCCAGCGCTGTTGCTCTTTGAAAGTCTGCAATACCAATAACATCGCTTCTTTCCACTTACTGTCAAATAAACTTAAATCACCGGTTTCGTTCCAATAGCCATGTGCCAATCGAATAGGATAACATAAACTGTCGATTTCCCATTTGCGTTCATGGATACCGGGTTGCATTGTGGTCATGTCATTTTTCCATTCACTGACTTTGGTAAAATCTTTATAAAAAGCATTCGCATAAGGATCCAGCAAAATACATTTTGTCTGACGATTGATTACTCCTTTTACCAATTCTGCCAGTTTTTTATCTTCTTTTACAAACGGAATATAAGGCCAGATTTGAGCTGTACTATCACGAAGCCACATTGCATCGATATCTCCGGTAATTACATACGTATCCGGTTTTCCATCGATAATTTCAAAATCGACTGTGGTGTCCAATGTGTTTGGAAAACAATTTTCGAACAGCCACGCCAGTTCCGGATTTGCAATTTGTTTTTTGATTCTGGTAATGGCTGCTTCGACCGCCTTACTTGTAAATTTTCGTTCCGCTAATGGAGGTCTTTTGCTAATAAAATCCTTAAGAGCAAAATTGAAAGCCTCTGACTGCATCCCGAAAACATCGGTTTGAAGTGCTAATAATCCTGCTGAAAAAATTCCGGTGTTTTTTATAAATTTTCTACGTGATTGCATAGTATTATTTTGAAGTTGAATAAGAATACGGAAACGCACTTGCTGATGTTCCTCTTTGTAAATTTGGCTCGCTTGTCATCTCAAAATTCAATTCACCGCCTTTTAAAACATCAAAATGGTTGATAAAATTTTTAGTATAACCTGCATTATCCCATTTCAAATCCTGAACATATTTATTGGTTTCAGAATTTTTCGGAGCATTTATAATAAGTTGTTTTCCGTTTTCTAGTTTCAATGTTAATTTCTTAAACAATGGCGCTCCCAAAACATATTCGTCCGTTGCCGGGCAAACCGGATAAAATCCCATTGCAGAGAAAATATACCAGGCTGAAGTTTGTCCATTGTCTTCATCACCGCAATAACCATCAGGAGTTGGTTTGTACAAACGGTTCATTACTTCTCTGGACCAATATTGTGTTTTCCAGGGCTCTCCGGCATAATTATACAAATAAATCATATGCTGAATCGGCTGGTTTCCATGTGCATATTGTCCCATATTCATGATTTGCATTTCGCGAATTTCATGAATAACAGATCCGTAATAACTGTCATCAAAAACAGGAGGTGTTGAGAAAACTGCATCTAATTTCGCTGTGAATTTTTTCTGTCCGCCCATTAAATCAATTAAACCCTGAATGTCATGAAATACACTCCAGCTGTAATGCATGGCATTTCCTTCTGTAAAAGCATCTCCCCATTTTAACGGGTTGAAATTTTTCGGAAAACTTCCATCTTTATTTCTACCACTCATAAAACCAATTTCAGGATTATACAGCTTTTTATAATTCATCATTCGTTTCTCAAATACGCTGATTTCTTTTTTAGGACGATTTAACGCTTTTGCTAATTTCCAGATTGCAAAATCATCATAAGCATACTCCAAGGTTCTGGCTGCATTTTCATTAATTTTGACATCATACGGAACATAACCTAAAGTATTGTAATACGAAACACCCGTTCTTCCTACAGCATCCATAGGCCCTTCATTATTGGCGCCATGAACCAAAGCTTCATATAAAATATTGATATCGTAACCACGTAAACCTTTCATATAAGCATCTGAAACTACAGAAGCCGAGTTATTCCCCACCATTACATTTCTAAAACCAGGACTTGACCATTCTGGTAAAAAGCCACCTTCTTTATAATCATTAATTAAACCTTCCTGCATTTCTTTGTTTACAGAAGGATAAACCAAATTCAGCAATGGGTAAAGCGCACGGAAAGTGTCCCAAAAACCAGTTCCGGCATACATATAACCTGGCACAACATTTCCGTTATACGGACTGTAATGTACCGTTTCGCCTTTTGCGTTTATTTCATATTGCTTTTGAGGAAAACAAGTCGCGCGGTACAAACAAGAATAAAAGGTTTTTAACTGCTCGTCATTATTACTTTCTACGGCTATTTTACCCAAAACTTTGTTCCATTCTTTTTTAGAAGCTGTGAAAGTTTCATTGAAAGAAGCGTTTCCTAATTCTGATTTTAAATTCATTTCTGCTTGTTCAGGACTAATAAAAGAAGAAGCTACTTTTACGTTTACAATTTCTCCTTTTTTAGTTTTAAAACCAACCACAGCTCCGGCATGATTGTCCTGTAATTCTAATTTGTCTTTTTGCAAGCCTGCATCATTCCATGTTGAGTTCGATGTAAATGGCTTATCAAAAACCAAAACAAAATAATTCTTAAAATTGGCAGGAACACCTCCACTATTGCGAGTTGTATATCCGATGATTTTATTTTCTGATGGAATGATTTTGATGTATGAACCTTTGTCAAAAGCATCAATTACAATAGAAGATTGCTCGTTTTCAGGAAAAGTAATCTGAAAATATGCCGCTCTTTCTGTTGCCGTAATCTCTGTAGTAACATCATAGTCTGCCAAATAAACACTGTAATAATACGGCTTTGAAACCTCAGCTTTATGACTGAACCAGCTCGCTCTGTCTGCTTCGGCGAAAGCCAATTTACCCGTCACCGGCATAATCGAAAACTGACCATAATCGTTCATCCATGGCGATGGTTGATGCGTTTGCTTAAAACCTCTAATTTTTTCGGCTGTGTAGATATAAGCCCATCCGTCTCCCATTTTACCGGTTTGCGGTGTCCAGAAATTCATTCCCCAAGGCCTGCAAATTGCCGGATACGTATTTCCGTTTGAAAGACTGTGCAGAGACTGTGTACCCATTAATGGATTAACATATTCTACCGGATCCAGGATTTTCTCCTGTGCATTTGTAAGCAAACAAAATAGCGTTACTGCGAAAAAAATTAAATGTTTTATTTTCATATTCTGTAAATTGTGTATTGTAAAATGTGAAATGTAATTTGTAGACTCTTTTGTTTTAACTTCTAACTTTTCACTTTTAAAATTTAACATTTATTGTGGTCTGTCTTCTTTTTTTACTCCAAAAGTTGTCGATGGCTGGCTTCCCATATACAGTTTCAACTCACCACCTTTCACAATCATATCGTGTGTGAAATATGATTTTGTGTACGGTTTTCCATTATATTCTACTTTTTGGATGTACATATTTGTCGCGCTGTTGCCAATTGCTTTTACTGTAAATGAAATTCCTTTTTTATGATGAATTACCGCTTCGTTTACCAAGGGGCTGCCGAAAACATAAATTCCATTTGCAGGATTAACCGAATAAAATCCCATTGAAGATAAAACATACCAGGCCGACATTTGTCCTAAATCTTCATTACCACATAAACCATCTGGTTTTGTCGAATAGAATTTAGCATCAATTTCTCTGATTAATTTGGCTGTTTTCCAAGGTTCTCCGGCATAGGCATACAAATACGGAATATGATGATTTGGCTCATTTCCTTGTGCATATTGCCCGATTAAACCGCTAATATCCGGTGAAACTTCTTCCCCTTCTACTTTATCTGTTATTAGAAAAAGCGAATCTAATTTGGCTAAAAATTTACTTTCACTTCCAAATAAATCAATTAAACCATAAGGGTCCTGAGGAACTAACCAGGTATATTGCCATGCATTTCCTTCAACATAATCGTCTTTACGGTGCGCTGAAGAAAGCGGATTGAATGGTGTTCTCCAATTTCCATTGGTTAATTTACCGCGCATAAAAGTGGTTTCTTTATCAAAATAGAGTTTATACAAATTGGCTCTTTTTGTAAAATAAGCATAATCTTCCGTTTTGTTTAGTGATTTTGCCATTTGGGCTACGCAGTAATCATCAATAGCATATTCTAAAGCATTTCCAACCGTTTCCAGCATTTTATCAGCCGGAATATATTCTAATTTTTGTACGTAATCCATTCCGTCACGTGTTTGCATGGCTGTTTTTTTGATCGCTTCATAAGCCAATGCCACATCATAATCGCGGTACCCTTTTAAATAAGCATCCACAATAATAGCGATCGAATGATTTCCATTCATCGTATTGGTTTCATTCCCCATTAAATGCCAAACCGGCAATCTTCCCTGCTGTTGGTAAATGGCTAAAAATGATTTTACAATGTCATTAATTTTATCCGGCTGCGTGATCGTGTATAAGGGATGCAAACCTCTGTAAGTATCCCAAAGTGAAAAAGTAGTATAGTTGGTGAAGTTTGCTTTTTCATATACTTTTTTATCTGTTCCTCTGTAATCGCCGTTCGCATCATTAAAAATAGAAGGTGCAAAAGCAGTATGATACAGCGATGTATAAAAAACTTTCATTATTTTATCATCTGCTTTGATCTGGATTTTACTTAATTCTTTGTTCCATTTTGATGTAGCTTCTTTTACTGTTTTATCAAAATCCCAATTCGGAATCTCGGCTTTTATATTTGCAGCAGCGTTCTCATAACTCACAGGCGAAATTCCGACTTTTACTAAAACCTGATTGTTTTTTAAAGAGGCAAAATCTAAAACAGCTTTCATTTTTAAGCCTTCGCCCTCAGTTCCTTTTACAGCAGTTTTATCATCGTACAATCCCAAACCCGAAATGGGTTCTGAAAATTCTATTGCAAAATAAACACGCTGATCTGTAGCCCATCCTTCTGAAAAACGATAACCAACAAGTGTCGTTTCGTTTATTTTTTTGATAAATGTTTTTACCGGTTTATCCCATCCCACTCCATCAGCAAGGTCTAATAAGACATGCGAATCTGTAGCAGAATTGAAAGTATATTTATGAAAACCAACTCTTTCGCTGGCCGTTAATTCCGCTTTAACTTTATATTTATCCAACAAAACACTGTAATACCCTGGTTTGCTTACTTCGTTTTCATGCGAAAAGTAAGAACCGTAACCGCTTACCATATCTTCTTTTGTACCCTTAAAAAGAGGCACTTTTCCAGAAACCGGAAGCAATAAAATATCATTTAAATCTCCAATTCCGGTGCCGCTTAAATGTGTATGCGTAAATCCTAAAATGGTAGTACTGGCGTAGTTGTAACCGCTGCACCAATCCCAGCCTTCAAAAATATTTACCGGCCCTAACTGAACTGCTCCAAAAGGAACGTTAGCTCCAACAAAAACATGACCATGGCCTGCAGATCCTATAAACGGATTGACATATTGCGTATAGTCTGAAGTTGTTGTTTTTGCCTTTTTTTGCTGTGAAATTACAGGATTAGCAAAAAATAGATTTAAAGCTAAAATTCCGACAAACGCTATTTGGTTGTATTTTTTAAACATATTCTTTTTTATTTGACTTGTATAAATACGGGCCACGGATGACACTGATTAAACGGATTTACACAGCTGTTTTTTAATCTTTAACCATAAAATTTAACCGCAAAGGGCGCAAGGATTTACGCAAAGTTCGCAAAGCTTTTTCCTTTGTTCCTTTGAGCCTTTGCCGCTTTGAACCTCCCAATTAGTACCTTTTCAAAACCTCATAAAGAGAAAAGACTTTCAAAACTGGCTTGTCTATTTTCCCTTCAAACAAAATTGTTTTTTCTTCTCCGGCTTTTAAATCGATATAATTATCACTCCATTTTCCGGTGTATCCTTGTATGGATACATACACGTATTTTGCTGCTTTTGAAGCTTTCAAAACCACTTTATTTCCCTTTATTTCCCATGTTATTTTGGGATCTTCTAATTGTAAATCTTTGGGTCGCGTTAAATCAATTTCAGGGATTTTATCGTCTCTGTAAGCTTCCTTCATTGCATACCAGGCGGCTTTGGGCTCTCTGTTGTAATAATCGGTTACGCTCCAGCTTGCGACCGGCCAGCAATCGTTGAGTTGCCAAACTAATGTTCCCATATTGTACGGCGCTTTAGAACGATGAATTCCGATAATATTCTTTAGCGCATAATATTGCAGGCATTGTGTGAGATACGTGTAATCTTCTACACTCATCTTTTTTATTTTATCGGAATCAATAAAATAGCGATTCAGATACGAATCTAACTTCATAAAACCTTTTCCCGCTTTTTGATGCGCTTCCAGAATATCCGAATATAAATAGCGGTCTTCCGGCAATGTAAAAGCTTCTACTGAAGCGTAATTTGGCATGGCCTGCATTCCGTACTCACTCACAAAACGTCCCGTTTTTTTCTCCGTAATCTCGATATCTTTCAATCCCCACCAGGTTCCCCAATAGTGGCTGTCACCTTCTGTAATACTATTCTCTTTAGACCAATGAAATAAAGGAGAAGTGCTAATGTAAGGCCGTTTTGTATCTACTTCTTTTACCCATTTCGGAATACTGTCCTGAAACAAACGAACGTAATCATGCCATAAACGAGTGGAATCCTGCTTTGCCATTTTCATGCTTTTTTGCCATCCCCAGCTCTTAAAAGCTTCATCGATTTCATTGTTGCCACACCACAAAACAATGCTTTTGTGATGACGAAGACGTTTTACCTGATATTGCACTTCGGCTTTTACATTATCAAAAAAAGCTTTGTCGCCTGGCACCATTGTTCCGGCAAACATAAAATCCTGCCAGACGTAGATTCCGTTTTTGTCGCATAAATCATAAAAATAATCATCTTCATAAATTCCGCCGCCCCATACGCGAAGCATATTCATATTGGCATCTTTAGCCAGACCAATTACTTTTTCGTATTCTTTTTTAGTCACTCTTGACAGAAAAGCATCTGACGGAATATAATTCGCGCCTTTCATATACACCGGTTTTCCATCTATTTTAAAATAAAACGACTTACCCAGACTGTCCGGTTGCTGAACCAATTCTATTTTGCAATTCATCACATAAGTCTTTTCGGGAGTCTTTTTGTCGTAAGCCTCCAGACGTGGCGTCTTCCAGATTCCACAAGTGGTAAATTTTGGTCCCCAATCCCATCCAAAATGGTATTGTGCTTTACGGACATAAGCACGGGGATTATCCGGAATTACAAAAGGAAAATCTTTTTTTGCCAGTGAATCGGCTACATTTTGAGCCGATTTGAAAACGATAACTAAATCATTACTTCCTGACTTTAATATTTTTTTTACCTCAACACGCCATTGACGGAACATGTTATCGGCTTTTAAAACTTCTTTATTATTCAAATAAACCGTAGCATAAGTGTCTAAGCCATCAAAAACCAATTCGGCATTTTTCTTTTTTAATAGTGCCGGCGCGACCTGAAAAGTGGTTTTATATTCCCAATCTTTCTTTTCAATCCATACCAGCTTTTTTTCATTGTCTCTGTAAAATGGATCTTCTATTATTTTATTATTCAGCAAATCGGTATGTATTTCACCCGGAACCGTTGCCGAATACCATTTTTCAGTTTTTACTTCCCGATAGTGCCAACCCGTTTTTATAGCAGTACTCTGAGCATTAACAGCAAACGAAATACTGGCAAGACAAACACCAATGAACTCATAAAAGCCTTTTTTATATTCCATTTTTACTACTACTTACTATTTTATATTTTCAATTTAATTGTTAGCCGTTCGAGGAGGATTATCGATGTTCACAATAGCTTCCTTCCCTTTTAGGGTTTTATTTAAGAATAAAAGTAACTAACAAAATATCCAGAAATCATTTTCCTTTTTACGGCTGCCAAACTATATTTTTAAACCTTTTACAATTGCGCATTTGATTAATAAGCAAAAAAATAAGCCGGGAGGTACAGGTATTCCTACCCGGCTTAACTCAACTAAATAACCAAAATTTTCAAAATTTTATTACATCACCAAATGCTGATTCTTTCAAAATCTAAGCTTTGGCATTTTATTGTTTTTTATAACTAAGCGAATTTAAATGCGTTCCTTTTCAGAAATCTTTCTCTTCTAAAACAGAAGAAATAATTTATTACGAGTTATACACTAAAATAACCTAAAACGATTTAGTAAAAAGGCTAAAAAAAACGAACCGCTTTCTTTTTAATTTTCAAAATCGTGGTAGTAAATCAGACCGATTCTCTAATAATTAAATTCCCTTTTTTAAGACATTTTTCAACTTCAAATACTTCCATATCCGTCATCTGGCTCATTAACAACTGGATGGCATTAATCGCAATATCTTCAATTGGTTGTGCAATCACACTAATTGTAGGCGTATGCAATTTAAAACTATCATGATCATCAAAACTAATAACAGCTATGTCTTCAGGAATTCTAATTCCCATTCCTCTAAAGGCTTGAAGACCTGCTAATCCCATATAATTTGCTAAAAACAGCACAGCGTCTATCTTCGGATTTTTATTGAAAAAATTTACAAGTTCTTCAATTCTTGTTTCTTCATTGCTGTGATAATTTACATGAAGAACAAGCGATTCGTTGTACATACCTACTTCTTTTAAGGCATCTCTGTAACCGTCTTCCCTTAATGTCATCTGAATCATTTCAGAGGTAATATTAACAACAGCAATATTTTTACAACCTTTATCAATCAAAAATTTTGTAGCCGAATTGGATGCCTCATAATTATCCATTACAACATGACTTACTTGTTGTCCCGGAAAATACCTATCCACTAATACTACAGGTTTTTTCAATTTTAAAAGAAGATCAATTTTGTCTTCAAGATTTTGCGTGGGTGTAATAATAAAACCATCTACATTTGCCTGCAAAAGACTATGTATTAATTCTTCAGAACGTTCGTCATCATCACCTGTGCTACAGTAAAAAACCCTGTAATCAATATTTTTAGCCTCATCTTCAATGACTCTGGCCAAATCAGCAAAAAACTGATTCGAAATATCCTCCACAATAAGCCCAATAGATCTTGTTTTTCCGGTTCTTAAACTGGTTGCAATCATGCTTGGCCTATAATGAAGCTTTTCAGCAATATCCTGGACTTTTTTTATAACAGCAGCACTGATTCCCATTTTCTCCCCTTTACCATTAATGACAAAAGACACAGTAGATATTGATACTTCAGCTTTTATAGCAATATCCTTTATAGTAATCTTTTTCATTGAGAGAATTAGTTTTTTTATAGCAGTTAAATATACACAAATATATACTAAAATAGAATTACTAAAACGATTTTGTAAATATTTTTTAAACAAATCGTTTTTTTAGAGTTAATATAAAGCACTATTCTTAGCTTTTTTTACTCTTTCCTATTAAATTAAAGCTAATTTCGTCTTAAACCAATCATTTTTGCGAAATAACCATTTTATTTTAGCATCATAATCGAGCATAAACAATTATCCTGAAATTCAAAATAAATGATATATTAGCTAAAGAATTCGCAACACTTAAGTTATTTAGAACAAAATAGTTATGACTAAAAAAAGTATAATTCTTATCGCATTTATCATTCTAAAATTTGTTTTGCAATACATATTGATAAGCCCCGAATACGATTTGCAGCGTGATGAATACCTGCATCTCGACCAGGCACATCATTTGGCCTGGGGATACTTATCCGTTCCGCCGGTTACCTCATGGTTTTCCTATCTGATATTTTTACTCGGAAATTCCGTTTTCTGGGTTAAATTCTTTCCTGCGCTTTTTGGTGCATTGACTTTAATAGTGGTCTGGAAAACGATCGAAACACTTAAAGGGAATTTATACGCTTTAATTCTGGGCGCAACTTGTGTCTTATTTTCATGTTTATTGCGCCTGAATACATTGTACCAACCCAATTCGTTAGATGTTTTATGCTGGACTCTTTTTTATTATGTTGTTATTCAATACAGCAGCACTCAGGAAAAAAAGTGGCTCTATAGAGGAGCAGTTGTATTTGCTTTTGGTTTTCTAAACAAATACAACATTGTATTCCTGCTTATCGGACTCCTACCCGCTCTTTTACTTTCTAATCAGAGAAAAATTTTAGCAGAGAAAAAACTCTATTTTGCCTTGATTTTGGGATTACTGTTGATTCTTCCCAATTTAGTGTGGCAGTATAACAATCAATTTCCGATTGTACATCATATGAAAGAACTCGCCGAAACGCAACTGGTTAATGTTGATCGTGTTGATTTCTTAAAAGAACAATTTTTGTTTTTTATTGGTTCCTTTCTCGTTATTCTTTCAGGATTGTATGCTTTGTTGTTTTACAAACCATTTGCAAATTATAAGTTCTTCTTTGCTACGCTACTTTTCACCCTAATCGTTTTTATTTATTTTAAGGCAAAGGCTTATTACGCAATTGGCCTATACCCTGTTTACATTGCTTTTGGCGCTGTCTTTCTTTCTGAAGTTTTAAACACAGGATGGAAAAGATATTTACAACCTGTTTTTATTCTGATTCCGTTATTATTATTTATTCCGATGTACAATTTGGCTTTTCCAAACAAAAGCCCGGAATACATTGTGCAACATCCAGAGAAATACAAAGATCTGGGAATGCTTCGTTGGGAAGACGGAAAAGAGCATGCTTTGCCACAAGATTTTGCCGATATGCTGGGGTGGAAAGAATTGGCCCGCAAAACAGATTCGGTTTATGCTATTCTTCCTCATTCAGAGAAAACACTTGTACTTTGCGATAATTACGGACAAGCCGGAGCAATCAATTATTACTCTAAAAAAGGGATCAGAGCCGTTTCTTTTAATGCCGATTATGTAAATTGGTTTGATCTGAATGTGAAGTATAAAAACCTTATAAGAATTAAAGATTACGAAAAAGAGAGTCGTGAAATTGCAGAAACAGGTCCTTACTTTCAAACCTCCCGAGTGACTGGTGAAGTTTCAAATCAATATGCCCGCGAATATGGAACAACAATCTTTCTTTTTACCAACGCAAAAATAGACATCAACAAGCGACTGGAACAAGAAATTAAAAACGAAAAAGAGTATAGCAAATAAAGGATTACTTTTAGCACTATTGACTATATAAAAACCAGAAGACAAAACAGATTATTAGATCAAAACAGGAAGCCTTTCGACTAGAAATCATCAAACTCAAACAAAAAGATTACAAAACTGAGCCTACATTTGGCTTTTTATTAGGTTAAAAAAAACATCTGTATCAGGAATTACTTCATTATAAAATTGATTCTAGTACAAAAACCATCCCCATGAACACCACAAAGAGCTGTATATTAAGTATTTATTAATTTTAAAGACATCAAAAAAAATATTTCCGTAATTTCTTGCCACAACCGTATTTACTGCTTATCTTTGCACCCGAAACATCGCGGGATAGAGCAGTAGGCAGCTCGTCGGGCTCATAACCCGAAGGTCACAGGTTCGAGTCCTGTTCCCGCTACTAAGACAAAGCTTCAGAGAAATCTGGAGCTTTTTTTTGCTTTAAATTCTAACAGCTCGTGATGCTTATATCCGCCGCCGCGGACACAGGTTCGAGTCTTCGCCGCGGCGAACTACTAAGATAAAAGCTTCAGAGAAATCTTGAGCTTTTTTGTTGTAATTGTATTCGTCGGATCTATTCCGCACTCACGCTGCGCAATCCCGAAAGCCTTCGGGACTGACTTTGCGCCATTTCAAACAAATGTAATTGAAAAACGAAAACTTCTCAAAGTCTCCGACTTTAAAACTAAATCTAATATAAATTATAAAGAGTTATTGATCTCGGATCTACTACGTTTACTATTGGATTATCAACTTTTTCAATTTCTAACATTCCTGAATCATTAACATAATTTCCTGCACTAGAATAAATATACTCTGAAGCTTTAGCTACTAATCCCGCTCTCACAGGATTCAAATGTATATAGTGCAATTTAGACCACATAAACGCTGTTGAATAAATTTCTTCTGCGTGATTTCCATATTGCCAGAATTGATATTCTTTGTTTCTTTGATATTTTTCAGCTGCTAATTTAAAACGTTCTAACATCCATTCTCTTCTGTTTTCAGAACTATTTTGAATTCTATCTAAAATATTCCTTGCAATAAACTTTTTAAAATCTCTTATTAAGTCAGATAATTTTCCATTTTCAGATTGTATTATCAAATGGATATGATTGCTCATAATCACATAACCATACAAGATCATCCCTTTGTTTTTAATACAATAATCTAAACATTCAATTACAATATCTCTGTATGTCTGACGTGTAAAAATATCAATCCAGTCTACAACTGCTGGTGTGATAAAATTTGGCAGTCTTTGATCCCGAATAACATATCCTGCTTTCATTTTTAGCTATTTTCTTTCAAAAACAACAATTTTTCTTACTTAATTTATTCTTTAGAAGTAATCGTAAAAAGTCGGGAGACTTTTATAAGGTTTACAATTCCTTAGATGTAAAAAAAATGCGCAAAGTCAGAGACATTTGCGCAGCTTTTCATGAGAAGACTTCGGAGAGCGGGGCTTTTTTGTTTTGATTCTATTCGTCAGATCTATTTCTCACTGCTCGAAATCTTCTTATAAAAAGTTGTACATTCTATAATAATACTACCGAAAGCAGACATACGCTAGCAAAAAAGATTTAAAAAAGCAAAGCCATACCGTAACAGAATGGCTTTTGCTTTATTGATTTTGATTGCGTTCACGAGCGGGACGCTCGCGCTAGCAGGGGGAACTACTACGATAAAGCTGGAGCTTCTTTTTATTTTTATTATATTCATGCTATCTATACCCGCACACCCTGAAATCTTTTTATAAAAATTGCGCATTCTATGATAATACTGCAGAAAGCCAATATAGATTAGCAAAGGAAAAGATTTAAAAAGCAAAGCCATCCCATAACAGAATGGCTTTTGCTTTATTGAACTTAATGACATTGCGCTCGCGCTAGCGGGGGGAATATTAATCCCTTAAAAGATATGCACATACAAAAAGAATTATTGCAGAAAACAAAGCATACAATCTATAAATATAATATTTGAATTTAGGCACTCTATTTTTTATTCTTTGTTTTTCTTTTTCACTTAATCGATTGTAAATGAAATAATTTATTAGAAAAATTAAAAGAGAACTTATAATCATATATTTGAAATCTGTTATTTCAACGTTAATTAATTTAAAAACTATAACTAATACTAAATTAACATTCAAGGACTGAACAAATGAAATATTTAATAATATATCAATTTCAGGATCTTTATCTTTTTTAATCAATTTAATATAACTTGAAGCGGCATAATCTAACCAAAATTCTTTCATTTTTTATATTTTTTATAATACTAAAATTAAGGCTTATACCAGTGGTCAAAATACCAACCATTAATTAGACCTCTTTCTCTATAAACATCAGAATCTTTGCCAAAAAAGAGTCTATTATACCATTCTGTCTGACTAATTTTTTTATCCATCAGCTCCCATGTTAATGTAAATGCTAATCCGTATCCCCAGCCTTGACTCAAAGCAATCTCCTCGGCTGCATAATTCGAGCCAGCAGATACAATACCACCTTTTAAATCGCCGTGCACTGCCTTGTCTACCCCTTCCAAATAACCTAAATAATAACCAACTTTTCCTACTACCTTTGAAACATCTTTCAATGATTTTAATTGAGATAGGGATTCTTGATATCCTTTTTCATATAGATTAAACTGACCTGGTACAATATTACTACCAAAATCTATTGCATTTGAAGAGTTATAGGAACCTATTAGAAAATCAGACTTATTAATTGACGATTCTAAAAAATTACCAGACTCTGCTCCAATTCCAACATAATTCAAAAAATCATATGCTTTTTCATTGCCTCCTGACTTAGGCTCCACAATAGGATCATTTTGAATAACACCAGGAATATGATTTTTCGAATCATCATAACCAAAATCAGTAGTTACTGTAGCACCAAAAGTAATCCCTGCATTATTTGATGCAGCATTCCAATCGCCAGTTTTCGTATACTCAGCATATGTAGCACCAAAATGTGCGACTCCAGCTCCAATTAACGGAACTCCAATAGCTGCGCCTCCTGGTACAAAAGATAAGATAGTTCCAGCTACGATTGCCACTCCTGCAATTATGTCATTCCAATTAATTTTGAACTCCCCACTAGGATCCGTGTATTTTAGAGGGTTGTTTAGTACATATCCATAACGGTTATAATTTTGGGTATTACTTGGATCTTGTACATAATTATCTGGTTGCAGGAAACGGTGAAGTTTAGGATCATACAGACGTCCATTCATGTGTATAAGACCTACGCTTTGCAGATGTTCATGTCCTGTATAGCCTCTATCAAGAATAGTAAGACCGTTTAATATATTACCTGCACCATCCTGTACTTTTTCAATAGCTCCCCAAGCGTCAAACTTTCTTTTTTCTACTATAGCTCCAGTCTCATTGGTTATTGCCAGGATACTCCCTTGATAATCTCTATGCAAATATAATGTTTGTTCTTGTATAGCTCCTACACTACTATATGCTTTTTTATAAACAACCGGAGCCGAGTACCCATCACCACCAATATAAGTTACGAACTCAATCGCTCCTGTTTGGGTATTTTCTTTGATCTCCATAGAGCCATCGGCACTGTAATGTTTACGATAAGTTCGGGTTTCTTTAAGCCCTAATCCTCCATAAAACATAACACTTCGATTGTTGTGGGCATTATACACAAAGCTTATTTTGTCTTTACCATCTTCTACTATTTCTACAGGACTTTTAAAAGTGTTATAGCTCACCGTCTGTAAGGGTTTATTTTGATAATCAGATAAAGCCGAGGCAGTTAGTACTATCGAAGTGTTTTGGTATTTTTTATTTGAATTGGCATAATTGTAAGTTCCTAACGAGTTAGATTTAATACGCCCATCGTCTTCATAGGTCTGATTCTCTTGCACTCCTTGTGCATTAGGGTACTGTATAAGACGGTCCTGGCTATCATAATCGAAATTTTCGGTAACATTTCCAAAAAGGCTGTTTTTACGCCACTTAAGATTCCCTCTTTGCGTGTCGAAATTGGTACCTAATTCCATAATGGTGGTCATACCTAAAGTGTGCTTCATATTGGTTACATAGCCGTAACTGTCATATATATTATTGATAGTAATTCCATTGCCTAGTGCTGCTTTGGTCAACTGCCCTTGAGCATTTACCTCAGTTGTTTCCCAAAGAGTTTTGGTCTTTTGCCCATTTTTTATTTCGTATATTTTGTATGCAAAGCCATTTTTGTACTCATTTTGCGTACTGTAAGTACTGTTTTTTCCGTTTAAAGATGCTGTTTTGGTTTCTTTTTCAACCCTACCCCAGGCATCATACTCTAATTTTATTTTAAAAACAGCACCATAACCTGTAGTTTCTGTCGTGGTTTCCAATCGTTTTTTTGCGTCGTAGCTAAAATCGGTAATAATTGTTTTCCCTGCATCCCCACCATCAGTATATACCATTTTTAGAAGTAATTTGCTGTCTGGTGTATAGGTGTACTGAGTAGTACTGTTAGTATTATTACCTGCTACAGTTTTGATTTCGATTTTACCCCAATCGTTCAGTTTATATGTAGTCGTGCCATTTGGAGTCGTTTCTTTTGTGCTTTCTCCGAGTTCGTTATAATCATACGTGTATGTACCGGCCGAAGTATCTGTTAAGCTAATCTTACGCCCCCACCCATCTTGTGTTATACTTATTTTATTGCCATTGTAATTAGTTTCCTTAAGATTTCCGTTAGCAAAATAATTATAATTTACAGTACCTCCGATTGGGCTTTCGAGCAATGTAAGAACATTACCCATGGCATTTTTAGTAAATGTTTTGATTTGACCAGTGCTGCCGTCGGTGATTGTAGTGGTTCGTTTATCATATTTTATAGTCGATACTTTACCTTTATAATCTGTAATAGTTTCGGGACGGCCGTAAACATCATACAAAGTGGTATTCCATAATGGACTGCCTGTATTGGGTTCGCTAACACTAAAATTGCGGTCGTAAATATCATATTTAAAATCTTTGTAGGACATAGTGCCTTGTATGCCTTTTATACCAGTACGTATTTTTCTGCCCAATTCATCAAATAGCTCTTCACTATAAGTATCATCAGTGTTTCCAGTGAGGGTGATTTTAGCTTTTTCGCTTTCACGCATATAGGCATAGGTATGGGTTTTACCCACATAATCAGTGACTACAGTTTTCTTGAACCAGGAATCATACTCATAACCTGTTAACAAAGCATTATTCCAGACACCAAGTTCCGTTTGTTTGTTTTCTGATTTGAGTGTACCGTTAGGATAATACTCGAATGCTGTTTTGAATCCTTCAATATCAGTACTTTCTTTTAATAAAATCCCTGTTGGATCATATACAAAACTCGTTTTTCTATCTGTCAAGCCAGGTGCCGATATCGTTTTTAATATGATATTTCCAAAAGTGTCATACCCATTGGTTTCTGTAATAGCCCCAGTATTGTTACCCCATTTTTGGATTATTTTTAATAAATTACTTTCTGATCCCGAGCCGTATTGATACGTTTCCTTAGAATTCATACTATCACCAGAAGCAGTTACGTTTTGTGTTTTGCTTTTAATCCTGCCTACCATATAAGGCGAATTTATTACCGGTTCATAGGCTATTACATTAGTAGTGACTTGTTGGTTTGTTCCTCCTGCTCTAATTTTAGTTATCGACTCTATAGGATTGTTGAAATTATCATATACAGTATTGGTTTCATCACTACTATCACTTAGAATATCATAATTGTTGGATCTTACATTTTGGAGTTTAAAAACTTTGGATGGAGATAGGCTAGTTTCATAAAATGCCAAGGATTTACTTATCAGATCATAAGGAGGACTAGTATTTGTTTCTGTATATCCATTAGCGTCGTAATCAGAAGTGATTTTAGCAATAAAAGTATTACCTGCTCCAGGGGTAATAATTGCACCCGGACTAAACGTAATACTGTTTGTTGCTAAAATAGTCTCAGTTGCTGTTCTAGTATTGTTTACAGTAATTTGGCTTGCTCTGGGAACGTTTGGAGCCACATTATTTAATGCAATTGAAGGACTAACTATCCCTAAATAAGTATAACTCTCAACAATAGCTCCACGCAAATTTGGATCAAACTTAGACACGGTACTAATTGCCTTGCTATCATCTTCGAACCAATTAGTTCGCATCGAAGCGCGAAACCCCATAAAACCTAATCCTTCTAAATTGGAAGTTGCACCCGCATAGGTAAACAATTGTTTTTTATAAACAGAAGCGCTTTGTTTTTCTAATTTGGTAACTAGCTGTACAGTTGCTGCAGATTCTATATCTATCTTGGGATAAGTCTCAGCATATCCAGTAGTATATATTGACATATATAGCTCATTATAAGAAGTCGCAGATAATGGCTGATAGGTAATTGATTCTCTTACTCCGTTTCCAGTGGTTATAGTTCGTAGTAATTGATCTGTAGTGTTATCTTTATTAGAATTAAAATAAAAAATTTTATTATTACCCAGAAATGCAATTTCGAGAGTTGGATTATAGGGTTTGTCTTTAATTACGATTCCTCTTCCTGTGGGTAGGTAAATCGGCAGAATATTAAGTTTAATATCTGAAGTGAACGAACTTGCAGTTGTATATCTAAAATTAGGACTAAAAACACCATTTAAATTTGGATAATAGTTAACCTCTATTTGACCATTCCCAGCTTGATCTAAACGTGTATTAGTGCGAATTAAATCTGATTTCCCATCTTTATTACAATCAGAAGCTATATAACTATTGGTACTTGACGTTGTATTTTGTAAAAAGGTAATATTATTATTTTGAATTACCTTGATAAAATCAGTTCCTGTAGAATTATATTGATACCATTCTGTAAATCCGTATCCTTTCGGTATCATAAAATCGGTTTTCCCATCACCATTATAATCACCCAATAAAATTGTTTTACTTAAATCTACAGAGATATTTGCATCTGGATAGTTCCATAATAAAACTAATTGATTCGTACTATTGAGTGTATAGGTTGTTACCTTTCCATTTTCAAAAACCATAAAATCCGATTTACCGTCTCCATTTACATCGGCTACTTCCACCTTAGAACTGGAAGTTATAACTGAAGCCAATTCACCAGAATAGGTTAGAAAATTGGTAGTATTATCTCTTTTTAAATCTACAAAATATACTTTCTTGGAAGTTATTATTTCTGAATTTGTTAAACAGCCATAATAATAATCATCTGTATAACTAAATGATCGAAGCTCTAGGTCAATAGCAATAACATCAGTTATACCATCACCATTAAAATCTCCTGAAAGTATTTTCTTTGGGAAAATAGTTTCTACATCAACTGTTGAGCAATAATCATCACCAGATCCCCCAATAGTTTGAGTTGGAAAATTTACCACTTTTTCGTATTGGTAATAAATAGGTGATGATATTCCAGCAGAATAAACCGTAAAAGTATAATTAGTAGCTGATTTTTTTGCCACAGCCCAGCCTTGTTTTGCATAAAGCTTATTATTCCAAGTTAACCAATTAACAGGGAAAATAGTCTCAAAATACCCCACTTTATGTTCGAAACCCAAATTAGTGCCTCCTGAATTTATATCAGAATACAGCCAGTACTTTGATTTAGTATCAGGGCCAATTGTAGGATAGATCAAGAAATCCATTTTTTCATCACCACCAAAATCTCCGGAAACAGTAGCTGCATTTTGAGATGATATATTCCCAACGCTTAAGTTTGTGGTAATATTTGCATATGATATTAATTCGCTGGAGTTTTCGTAATAGAATACCGTTGGGTTATAACTTTTAGTCCCATCCCCACTTAATTCAAATACTTTCTCTAACCGCTGATATCCTAAAGAGCTAGAATTGTATGAAAAGTTATAATTTCTAAAACCTATTCCATTGCCTCTCACTTGAATTTTTTCTAATATCTTGTTATTCAGTATGCTTTTACCACCTATATAGGACTGCTCTGGCCTTGTACGAGTACCATAAACAAACTGAATTTCATTAATAGGAGCTGTCGTTCCTGTTGTACCATATTTTATGCTAGTTATAGCAATACTGTTTTCTATTTTAGTATAGTTATATGAAATTCTTACTCCTTGCGGATTTTGCCAATAATTTATGGTCCATGTGGTAATTGATTGGGAATCTAAAGTAGAACCAAACTCTGCTACAGAACCATCAGGGTATGATACTAAAAAAGAGGCAGGCCCATAATTAGCACCTAGTGGCGATACTCCGACAGCACTAATTTTAATATTGGAAAAATTCTCGGTTTCATAAGTTGAACCCGCCGCGCCATACGCTGCCCCAGTTTTTAAAATCAACCGTTGTCCATCCAGAGCAAAGCGGTCGTTGGCATCAAGATTTACGCCTCCCACTGCACCATCATGAAATTTTGTCCTCGGAATTCTGGTAATAGCAGAAACACCTGCGATGTTCCAGCCGTACCCTGCAATTCCATTTCCTGCCTGACTACTATAAACTAAACTTATCTGAGGAACAACACCATTAATTCCTGCAGGTACTGCAATTGGAATAGAATAACCCGCTACTCCGTTAAGTGAAACTGACAATTGTCCTTCGGTAATCCCTACTTCTGTTGAATTTCCAGTAGGAGCCGGTGTTGCGTTTACTGCTGATAAACTAGATGCTTCGCTATTGATTTGAGTCTTATTAACTGGAGTATTTAGTATTTCATTACTTCTCTTGATAAGAGTTACACCTTCAACAGGTGTTCCTCCGGAATCCTGAGCTGACGCAAGAAAAGATAAACTGATAAATAGGAATGTAAAGTAAAAATTTCTCATATATTATTTCTTGATAATTTTAATTGATTTTTGCTCACCGTTATTGTAGTAAAGCATAACAGCATAAATTCCCGTTGGATAATCCTGAAAAGCAATATTCTGGTTATCATTGTGAGCAGTTGGCTCGTAACTTCTTAGTAGCTGCCCTGTTAAATTAAAGACCTGAATAGAGGTAACGTAGTTCTCATCCTTGAGTTCCCATTTTATATAAAGTTCCTCTTTTACCGGATTGGGATAATAGGAAATAACATCTTCTTGCGAGAATTTCAGTAAATCTTCATCGGCTAAAGCCTCAATTTCTTTTACTTCTTCTTTGGCCGGTTTTGCTAGTGGGTTGCATCCCGAAAGGCATAACTCTCTTAAGATCTGATTTCCGGCAGAATCATAATTAAAAGTTATTTTTTGTTGGGCGTTTGAAAAAAGGGTTATTCCAAACACTATAAGGGCAATTATTTTTTTCATATTAATATTTTTAATCTCGTTATTTATTTTCAACTACTTCTAATCTCTTAGTGAGTGTTTCAATAACTTTGGCTAATTTTTCAGTATTTTTCTGTTGCTCGATTGTGTACAGAGTCAATTCTTCAATTTTCTGTAAAAGCTTAATATTCATTTCCCCCAAATTAATCCCGTTTTTCAATACCTCTTCTTCACTTGGAATACTCTCTAAATGTCCTTTTTCATTGATGTGTTTTTCGACTTCTTGAAGTGTTGGTAAATCGTATTCTTTTTTGAAAACGTAATCGGGCCAGCCATTCACATCGACTTTTACTTCTTTGGAATGGATTGTTCCGTTTACGGCTAATTTTGCATCTGGCGTTGTTGTGCCAATACCAACGTTACCATTGATATACAATTTATCTGGAGAGCTGTAAGATGGAGGATTAAATCCTAAACCCATTCCATAAGCATTCAATGCTAAAATACTCCCTTCTTCAGTACTTTGAATATCTATAAATCTATAATTACTTGCATATTGAGGTGTGCCCCAAGAACCTTGGTACATAATTTTTATTGCTTTTGCGATGTTTGGATCATGTGATCTAAATATATCTATACCTGCTTGAGGATTAGAACTACCTATTCCTAAATTTCCACTAATACTCTGATTTCCTGCAAAATCATTTCTCCCTCTAGTTGCTAATTCATACCAGGGATTCCATGTGTTAGTATCACCATTTTTAGTTCGATACGATATATGACTACCTCCATGAGGTCCATAATCTGAACTTATTTGACAATCATATTGATTTCCCAAACCACCATAACTAATAAGAGCACCGTTCCATGGAGTTCCCGAGTCCGCATACGCAAAAGTGTATCCTCCTTTGAAATAGTCTGCCGTACCCGCGCTTCCGATAGCATTCGATGGATTTAAACTTTGTGCTATCAAACTGATATAATTAAAGATTACAAATGTTATTGATAGTAAAATTGATTTTTTCATCATCATCTTATTTTTAATTATTTTCTACTTTTTTTAGTCTATTTTCTAAATGAATAATTTTTTTATTCTGTTCAATCAAGTATAAAGTCATTTCTTCGATTTTTTGTAATAACTTAATATTCATTTCTGATAAATTAATCCCCTCTTTTTTCATTTCATCAGCTGATGCGATTTCAGGTAAATGTTTATTTTCTTTGATATATTGATCAACAGCATCCAGAGATGGCAAATTGTAATTATTTTCAAAAACAAAATCAGCTCCGGCATCTACTGTTACTTTTACTTCACGAGAGTTGATATTTCCCGCTACAGTAAGTTTTGAGGTTGGATTAGTGGTGCCAATGCCGACATTTCCGTCATAATTCCAGGTCATCACCTGTTGATCAGGAATTGAATTCGTATTTGCACTGCCATTTACATATAATTCAAGTTTACTTCCAGAAACACCGCTTCCGCCATGCCCTATTCTAAATTCGGCATTTTCATTATAAGTATAGTTTGTAGAACCATTACGAGATAGTTTCAGAATAGATTTTGTTGGTGCTAATTGCCCGGATGGCTTGCTTTCGCTACTTTCATTAATTTCAAGTTTACTACTTGAATTATCTTTCCCAATAGCAACATTTCCATTGGAATTGGCCATTATTAATTGTTGCCAATTTCCCCACTGTGGGTCCTGCGGAAAGGCATTTCTATAAAAAACACCACCGTTGTTAAAATTTAATTGATGGTTTTTATCACCACTATTATCCCCCCATGGAGATAAAGTTAAATTTGCTGAATACATTCCTGATCCAGGCACTCCAATAGCAGCTCTTAGTTTAAAATCTGATCTAACTGAAAAACCTGAAAAATTTGGTAAATCATTTTGAGATCTAGTGTCATTTACAGATAAATATGTACTATTTTGAGCGTAGTTTTTGTTATATATAGAAAAAAGGACGAAGGCTATTAAAGGGAATACTTGTTTTTTCATTTTGCTATTATTTATGTTCTTTTAATTTTATTATGTCATATTTCATTTTCTCATTTTCCTTTTTTATTTCAATCATATACAAGGTCAACTCTTCAATTTTCTGTAAAAGTTTAATATTCATTTCAGATAAATTAATTCCATCTTTTTTCATTTCATTGGCAGAAGCAACTTCAGGTAAATGCTTATTTTCCTTGATGTATCTGTCAACAGAATCTAGAGAAGGTAATTCGTAATCCTTTTCAAATACAAAATCAGCACCGGCATCTACTGTTACTTTTACTTCACGGGAATTTATGTTTCCTGCCACAGTAAGTTTTGATGTTGGGTTTGTTGTTCCAATGCCAACATTGCCATTACTTAATAATGTCATTTTTGGAATAGCGTTCGTTGGAGCTGCACCTGCTGTGTAAAGGTAGATTACATCATTAGTCCCATTATAAGTAGACTCTAAGACTTTAGAAAATGCATATCCCTTTGAATAAATTGCTCTACCATATAAAAAAGCTATATCACCAATGACATCTAATTTATATGTTGGTGCAGTTGTTCCAATACCTATATTTCCATTTAGAATATAACTATTACTATTTCCTGTAATTTTTAAATTACCCATCGTTTCAATATCGTTTTTTGAATCTAAAAGATACTGCCAATCTTGCCATGTCGTTTGTCCATAAAATGCGCTTCTATATAATATTCTTCCATTATCACCACTACCTGCGAAATAAAGCTGAGAATCTAAATGTGAGACTCGACCATTTATTTCGAGTAAAGTTCCGTATTGTGAAGGTGCATTTATCCCATTGTAATTATCCCATAATTTGATAGACATAGGAGCAATTCCGTCCCTTGGAATGGTATTAAAAACCTTTTGATCCGTATTCCAATTTAAACTTTGAGAGCCTAAATTGCCATTAAAAGTTTGGCTTTGTAAAAATGAATGAAATAGGGTAATAATTAATAGTAGAGATTTATTCATATGCTTTTATTTTAATTTTTCTTCAATTTTAGAAAGTCTTTCAAATATTAATTTGAAATTTTTATTTTCGTTTTTCAATTTATCCATTTCACTTTTTTGATCAAGAATTTGTTTGTTTTGTTCAATCATATATAAAACCATTTCTTCAATCTGCTGTAACAATTTAGAATTCATTTCTCCCAGATTAATCCCATTTTTCGATACCTCTTCTTCACTTGGAATATTCTCTAAATGTCCTCTTTCCTTGATGTATTTTTCGACCTCTTGAAGTGTTGGTAAATTATATTCTTTTTTAAATACAAAATCTGACCAGCCATTCATATCGACTTTTACTTCTTTGGAATGGATAGTTCCGTTTACATCTAATTTATTTATTGGATTAAAAACTCCAATTCCAACATTTCCTCCACCTCCTTGAATAATTAAATCACTCCAGGCATTTAATTGTGAGTTATGAGCTCCTAAACATGATTTGCCATTATTTTCACCTATTACTACGGCATTTAAATCTCCTGAAGAAACTATTCTTCCTCGCCAAATATTATTTGATGTTCCACTTTCCTTAACATGAAGTTTAGTTTGCACTCCTACATTTTCTGCACCAAGGCTGACATTCCCATCCGAATTCACCTTGATTGCCTGTATATCTATTCCAGAAGAAGATACAATGTTTAATGACAGAAAATTATCTAATAATCTAAGATATGATCCCCCTCGTGCTGGGTTTAACAAATGTAGACCTCCACTTACATTATTAAAATTATGTATATTATTTCCAATTCCAACACCTGAATAAGTAAGCCCTGGTTCGCTTGCCCATAACATTAAATCAGCTTGATTTACATCACTAGTTCCCCCAGTTGAGTGAAGCAAAATTCTGGAATCGCCATGGCCACCATAAACTTCTAATTTATTTGTAGGAGCAGTTGTTCCAATACCTACAAAATTATTTCCAGACGTACCCTGAATTGCTCCGATTGGTGTATATATTTGAGCATTTACAAATAGCGTAAAAACAATTAAAACAAGAAGGGTAATTTTAATTTTCATAACTTTTATTTTTTTTTTCAATTTTAGAAAGTCTTTCAAATACTAATATCAAACCATTGTTATTGATTTCCTGAACTGATCAGATTCCAGTGAACGTTTATTTTTGATGTAATCTTCGACTTCTTTAATGATTTAAACTTGTAGTCTTCTGCAAAAAAATAATCAGATAACGAAGTTTTGCGCGCAAATCTAAGTTACTCACTTGTTAGAATTTTACGGAAAACCTCATTTTGAATTTTAATATTCAATTTTTGCAATAAACATTGGGAAACTTTGGTCTATTTTTTTTATAAAATTAAAAACTTTCAAAAATCAAAATTGATCTTAAAGGTTTATTTAAATTCAAAAAGGAGAAACTTAACATTCATATATTTAAAGTCTTTAAATCATCTATAAAATGGTTCGATAATTGTCTCGTTAGGACTACTAAGACAAAGCTTCAGAGAAATCTGGAGCTTTTTTGTTTATATTTACTT
>NZ_MUGV01000040.1:0-44413 GCF_002217275.1 Flavobacterium frigidimaris | reverse complement strand
GCATTCAGGAATTAAGTGGTACAATAACCGATTCCGAAACAGCTGTTATTTTACCGGGAGCAAAAGTTTCACTTTATGAAAATATGGTGGTAAAAAACACCACAATTGCTGACGTTAACGGAGTTTATAAATTTCCGGTTGACTGTGGTAAAAGCTATAATGTGAGAGCAGAAAAAGAAGAATATGCTACCAAAGAAGTTAGTATAACGATCGGCAAACTATCCGGAAAAACAAGCTTACCCATTAGTTTAGATCCTGTCACTTGCAAAGTAACGATTGGTGATGATCTGGGAAAATGCTTTAAAATAAAAATGATTTATTTTGACTTAGACAAATCAAATATCCGACAAGAAGCTGCAATTGATTTAGAAAAAATATTGGTTGTTTTAAATGAAAACCCAAGCATGAAACTTGATATTCGTTCACATACAGATAGTCGTGCTACTTTTAAATACAACGAAGCCCTATCTGACAGAAGAGCAAAATCTACCATACAATGGCTGATTAAAAACGGTGTAAAAGCAGACAGGTTAACCGGTAAAGGTTATGGAGAAACGCAGCTTGTAAATAAATGTGCTGATGGCGTTTCTTGTACCGAAGCGGAACATCAGGAAAACAGACGTAGCGAATTTATTATTACTGCATTGTAGATATTATATAAAAGTTTATGATATAAGTTTTTTATTATTAATTAATAAGTTATATATTTGATTATTAGTGTTTTGTGTTTTGTGTTTTTTTTTTTTTTTACCAAAATCATTTTCCCCAATTGATTTTATAACTCAGTTGTTTTTCAATAACCTGCAATTTATCTTTTATTACTCTAAGCCATTAGTTTAAATTTTATTGAATTTTGAGATAGCTAAATATTTGGTATTCTCCTCTTTTCTTCGCCTCATATATTGATTTTGATTAAAGTTAGTTTTTTTTGATAACTCATAATAATTAAGTCTTATGAAGAATAAATTACTCTCCGTATTTTTGATTCTAAGTAGTTATACAGCTTATTCACAAGTCGGTATTGGAACTACCATGCCGAATTCTTCAACTCAATTAGAAGTAGTTGCAAGCGATAAAGGTGTATTAATACCAAGAATTAATTTAACAAGTTCCACGGATGCTGTCACCATTAAAAATGGTAATATAAACAGTTTATTAGTTTTCAATACTGCAACTGTTTCAGATTTAAAGCCGGGATACTACTATTGGTATAATACTAAATGGAATCGAATTGTTATCTCCTCTGAGACTAATTCTATTCCGGGAACGGTTACCTATAACCCTACTAATAATGTTTTTAGTTATGTTGATAATACAGGTGTTAGTCAGGTAATTGATATTGGAGCGATTATAAAATCTAAAGAAACAGTAACAACAATTGTTGGAAATCCAGACGGTTCCTATACTTATACTAATGAAGCAGGAACGGCAGTAAAAATTGATATAGTAGGGGATGTTACTACTAATTTCAGTACGATTGTAAATAATCCTGGGGTTACTAATATCATAGAGCAAATTGTAGACAAAACAAAAGGAATCGTTATTTTTAATTCAACCACTAATCAATTTAGCTATATAGACAATGCCGGAAATCCTCAATTGGTGGATATTAGTACGATTGTTAAAGCCAACGAAACGGTTACAACATTAATTAATAATGGCGGAGGTTCTTATACCTATAATAACGAATCAGGAGTGGCAGTAAACATTGATGTTGTGGGCGATGTTACCACAAACTTTACAACAATTGCTAATGATCCTGCTGTGACCAATATCATTCAGAATATTGTTAATAAAACCGCTGGCAATGTAACTTTTAATTCGACTACCAATCAGTTTAGTTATATTGATAATTCAGGAAATACACAATTAGTAGATATCAGTACGATTGTTAAAGCCAACGAAACGGTTACAACATTAATTAATAATGGCGGAGGTTCTTATACCTATAATAACGAATCAGGAGCGGCAGTAAACATTGATGTTGTGGGCGATGTTACCACAAACTTTACAACAATTGCTAATGATCCTGCTGTGACCAATATCATTCAGAATATTGTTAATAAAACCGCTGGGAATGTAACTTTTAATTCGACTACCAATCAGTTTAGTTATATTGATAATTCAGGAAATACACAATTAGTAGATATCAGTACGATTGTTAAAGCCAACGAAACGGTTACAACATTAATTAATAATGGCGGAGGTTCTTATACCTATAATAACGAATCGGGAGCGGCAGTAAACATTGATGTTGTGGGCGATGTTACCACAAACTTTACAACAATTGCTAATGATCCTGCTGTGACCAATATCATTCAGAATATTGTTAATAAAACCGCTGGCAATGTAACTTTTAATTCGACTACCAATCAGTTTAGTTATATTGATAATTCAGGAAATACACAATTAGTAGATATCAGTACGATTGTTAAAGCTAACGAAACGGTTACAACATTAGCCCAAAATACATCAACAGGAGCAATAACCTATAACAATGAAACTGGGATTGCTACAATAGTACAAGTAAAAAGTGCTGATGCCGGGAATATTTTGGGAGTTGGAACAGATGGAGGAAGTTTACTAACTCCGGCGACGATTAGCAACGCAACTACCGTTTCTAACGCATCATCAGTAAATACTTCTACAATTACAGTAAACGGAGTAACAAGTACCGGAGCTCCAATAGTGAACAGCAACAGTACTTCACTTACAGGTTCAAGTTTAACTACCACAGTAAATGGAGTTGCGAGTACGCCATTAGACTTAGCGCCAGCGATTGCTGCCGGACAAGTGCTAACCAATTTGGCACAAGATCCTGCCAGCGGTCTGATCACCTATACCAATGAAAATGCAGTTGATCAAACGGCAGTTGTAACAAGCACCGATGCGGGGAATATTTTGGGAGTTGGAACAGATGGAGGAAGTTTACTAACTCCGGCGACGATTAGCAACGCAACTACCGTTTCTAACGCATCATCAGTAAATACTTCCACAATTACAGTAAACGGAGTAACAAGTACCGGAGCTCCAATAGTGAACAGTAATGCTACTTCGATTACAGGTTCAAGTTTAACTACCACAGTAAATGGTGTTGCGAGTACGCCATTAGACTTAGCGCCAGCGATTGCTGCCGGACAAGTGTTAACCAATTTGGCACAAGATCCTGCTAGTGGTTTAATAACATATACCAATGAAAATGCAGTTGATCAAACTGCAGTTGTAACAAGCACTGATGCCGGGAATATTTTGGGAGTTGGAACAGATGGAGGAAGTTTACTAACTCCAACCGCTATTACGAGCGCAACTACCGTTTCAAATGCATCATCAGTAAATACTTCCACAATTACAGTAAACGGAGTAACAAGTACCGGAGCTCCAATAGTGAACAGTAATGCTACTTCGCTTACAGGTTCAAGTTTAACTACCACAGTAAATGGGGTTGCGAGTACTGCCTTAGATCTGGCTCCGGCTATTACTTCTGCTCAAACAATAACCAATTTAGCCCAAGATCCTGCTAGTGGTTTAATAACATATACAAATGAAAATGCAGTTGATCAAACGGCAGTTGTAACAAGCACTGATGCGGGGAATATTTTGGGAGTTGGAACAGATGGAGGAAGTTTACTGACTCCAACCGCTATTACGAGCGCAACTACCGTTTCAAATGCATCATCAGTAAACACAACAACCGTAACAGTAAACGGAGTAACAAGTACCGGAGCTCCAATAGTGAACAGTAATGCTACTTCGATTACAGGTTCAAGTTTAACTACCACAGTAAATGGTGTTGCCAGTGCCGCTTTAGATTTGGCTCCGGCTATTACAAGCGCAACTACAGTATCTAACGCATCATTAGTAAATACTTCCACAATAACAGTAAACGGAGTAACAAGTACCGGAGCTCCAATAGTGAACAGCAACGGTACTTCACTTACAGGTTCAAGTTTAACTACCACAGTAAATGGAGTTTCGAGTACGCCATTAGACTTAGCGCCAGCGATTGCGGCCGGACAAGTGCTAACCAATTTGGCACAAGATCCTGCCAGCGGTCTGATCACCTATACCAATGAAAATGCAGTTGATCAAACTGCAGTTGTAACAAGTACCGATGCGGGGAATATTTTGGGAGTTGGAACAGATGGAGGAAGTTTACTGACTCCAACCGCTATTACGAGCGCAACTACAGTATCTAACGCATCATTAGTAAATACTTCCACAATAACAGTAAACGGAGTAACAAGTACCGGAGCTCCAATAGTGAACAGCAACGGTACTTCACTTACAGGTTCAAGTTTAACTACCACAGTAAATGGAGTTTCGAGTACGCCATTAGACTTAGCGCCAGCGATTGCGGCCGGACAAGTGCTAACCAATTTAGCACAAGATCCTGCCAGCGGTCTGATCACCTATACCAATGAAAATGCAGTTGATCAAACTGCAGTTGTAACAAGTACCGATGCGGGGAATATTTTGGGAGTTGGAACAGATGGAGGAAGTTTACTAACTCCAACCGCTATTACAACTGCAACTACAGTATCTAATGCATCATCAGTAAATACTTCCACAATTACAGTAAACGGAAAAACAAGTACCGGAGCTCCAATAGTGAACAGTAACGCCACTTCACTTACAGGTTCAAGTTTAACTACCACAGTAAATGGGGTTGCGAGTACTGCCTTAGATCTGGCTCCGGCTATCTCGGCGGCAACTACGAATACACTTACAGCAACAGATGGTAATCTTATTTCAACAGTGAATGGTGTTGCAACGAGTCCGGCGGTCCCTGTATTGATAACTGCAGATAATGGATTAACAGCTACAAATGGAAATGTGCAATTAGGCGGGACATTAACAAATCCAACATCAATATTAACTGATCCGTCAAATACTTTAGCTATTGAAGGCTTAATGAATGCGCCTCCTTTCAATGACGTGGTTGTTGTCGATCCTTTTACAGGTGTCCTGCAAAAAACCACTGTAAAAGAGCTTAATTTTTTTAATTGGAGTATTGAGGGTAATATGGGTATTCAATCGTCATTTCATTTTTTAGGAACAATAGATGATGCTGATTTGGTCTTTAAAAGAAATTCTACGATAGCAGGAAGATTACAAGTAAATAATACTTCTTTCGGAGTAAATGCATTAACTGATTCTTCAGGCGGAATTAATAATGTTGCTGTTGGGACATTGGCACTAAGTAATAACACAACAGGCCAGAATAATACATCATTAGGTTTTTCAGCAATGACTTCTAATACAACAGGTTCTGAAAACATAGGAGCAGGTTATTTTGCACTCAATTTAAGTACTAATGGCGGTCAAAATACTGCTTTTGGAAATTCATCTTTTCAAAATCTTACACAAGGAAATCGTAATACTGCTATCGGTTATTCTTCTGGTTTGACTTTAGGATCAGGAGAAGATGTAACCCTAATTGGTGCATTTACAGGTAGTGCAGATGGCTTAAGCTATGCGACGGCTATCGGATCAGGAGCTTTTGTTGCAACAAGTAACAGTTTAGTTCTCGGTGGAGCAAATACAAATGTGGGTATAGGAACTGATTCTCCAACTAATACTTTCCATATAATACCTGCTACAGGTATTGATCCAGTACGAGTGGAAGGTTTACAAACAGGAATTAATACGGATAATGTTGTCGTGGCAGATGCCAATGGCGTTTTTAAAACGGTAACGGCAAGTTCTCTTATTCCGGCCACAACAGTTTCTAATACATCGGACGATAATAATTTAAGTACAACTGTAAATGGAGTGCCAGGAACAGCAGTGACCATAATAAACAGCAATTTAACTTCACTCTCTGGCGCAAGTTTAGTTACGACCGTAAATGGAGTTCCAAGTACAGCATTAGATCTCACACCAGCAATTAAAGCAAATGAAACCGTAACAGTTGTAGCCCCTGTAGTTGTTACTGGAAACACAATTGCAAATTATACGAACGAGGCTGGTGGAGCACCAGTAGCAATTCAAGAAAGTATAAGTTCTCTAAATGACGTCGTTACACAAGGTACTGATCAATATGGTCAATTGATTGACATACATACTTTAACTTTTACTGACGAAGCCAGTGTTGCTCATCCAATTAATATGTCCGTTTTAGTAAAAGGTGTTGAAACGCTTACTTCGTTAACTTATGATGGTGCCGCTCATTCCTTAATCTATAATGATGAAGATGGAAATGCTTCCGAGTTTAAAATGGTGGATTTAATTGGACCAGCTCAGACATTAACAAAATTGGAAGTAAATGCAACAACTGGAAATTTAGATTATACTGATGAAAACCTTCAATTAAATTCTTTGGATTTAAGTCAGGCTGTAAAAGAACCTTGGTTTAGTACAATTACTAATGTGGGCGCTACTACAAATACAGAAGATATTTATACCAACGGATGGGTTGGAATTGGATATACAACTCCATCTGCGATTTCAAATGAAAAGCTAAGGGTTAATGGCGGAATCTCAACTGTAAATAATTATTATGCTGATTATGTATTCGAGGATTATTTTAAAGGTAGTTCCACAATTAAATCTGACTATAAGTTTAAACGTTTGCCAGAAATAGAGGACTACATTAAAAAATACAAACATCTTCCTGGCATAACTCCAATTAATGAACTAGAAAAAACAAAAGAAGGATATGCCTTTAATATGTCTGAATTATCAATTCAATTACTGGAAAAAACAGAGGAGATTTATTTGCATATTATAGAGCAAAATAAAGCAATTGAAGCGAAAGACAAAGAGATACAAGAACTAAAAGAAGCTTCAAAACAAATGAATTTACGTTTAGAAAAACTGGAAAAATTAATTACTGAACAAAATAAATAAAAATTTTGCTACAAGTCAGTAACTTCTAAAATCATAAGGAACAACTTATATTATTGTAGATTTAAAATATAAATACTATGAAAGTAAAATTATATAAAACTCAAAAAAATATCTTTGTCATATTCTTTAGTTTACTCAGTTTGAGTTCTCTGTTTGCTCAGGTAAATTCTACTAAGTTAAAAGACGGAACAATAAGTACTGGCCCCGAACCTGCTAGGCCAGGAGCAATTCTTGAAATGGAAAGTAGTAATAAAGGAATGCTTACTCCGAGAATGACAACTGCGCAAAGAGACGCCATAGTCCCAGCAAATTTAACCGACGGACTTTTGATATTTAATACCACAACCGGCTGTTTTGATTATTGGAGCCAGCTGCAAAATATATGGTTAAGTATTTGCGGTACGTTACCTCCTGCAGTATTTGAAATCTCTTTTGCCCAATGTTCCCAGGTCCAGGCGGTTGGTATTTATAAACAAGGGTCAACATTAAATAGTTCTAATTATTTACCAATTCCCGTTACGGTAACTCAGCCAGGTGTCTATACAGTTTCGGCAACGACAACCAATGGATATTATTTTGGTACAAGCGGTACTTTTCCTACGGCAGGTACTTATACATTGCTTCTGGCAGGTACCGGAACGCCTCATAACGGTCATGTTTCTCCAGATCCTGGAGATGCTGTAACAATTAACTTAAATGGAAAAGCAAGTACTTGTATACCTAATAACTTTGTTCAAACTGCGACTGTCGATTTTTCGATTAATTGCGGATTAATAAACACTATTGGAACCTATAATGTAGGTATTCCATTAAGCGCATCCAATAAATTAACAGTTACTGTTAGTCCGAGTGTTCCCGGTTTTTGGAGCATGAATACCAACACCGTAAATGGATATTCTTTTAGTGGAACCGGAACTTTTACAGACACCACACCAAGTCAGACAGTTGAGCTTTTAGGTACAGGTACACCAACTGCATCAGGTTTAAATAATTTTAATCTGGCCTCAAACGCAACCACCCAGGCAAGCGCTTCTTGCTCTGGTATTCCAGTAACAGTTGCTCCAGTTACTTTTACAATAAATTGCGCCGGAGCAACACAAAATGGAACCTATTTACAGGATGCGGCCTTAACTGCAGGCAATACCATAACATTGCCTATAAATGTTACCGCAACTGGATCAACCACCATTTCTACTACTACTCTTAATGGAATTTCATTCACTAGCGGCTTAATAAACTTATCCGCTTTAGGAGCGCAAAATGTAATATTAACCGGTACAGGAACTCCAACAGTAGTTGGTACAAATGCATTGACAATTACCGGAACTCCGGGCGGAGCTGCAACCTGTACATTAAATGTAAATGTAGCCGCTCAACCGGTAACTTACACTACAAATTGTGCCGGTACTACAACTAGCGGTAGTTATGCCCCGGGAATTGCCATGACAGCCGCTAACACTATGACAATTCCTGTAAATGTAACCTACGTTGGCGCTTACACTATTTCTACAAATACAGTAAATGGAGTCAGTTTTTCTGCAACAGGTACATTTGGTTCAACAGGAGCGCAAAATGTAGTAATGACAGCAACGGGTACGCCAACATCAGGAGGTACATTTTCTTATGCAATTACTGCGAATAGCACGAATGGGGCAACAGCTTGTAATAAATCCGTGACATTTGTTTTCCGAACCATGAAAGTACTTGGACTTGGAGAAGGCGTTTATCAGCCAGGGTCATCCGGAACAGGAAATTCTTCACGAGCAATATTAGCTTCCACAACAAATTTTAGTCCTACAGGAACAGTTCAGATACAGGCTTTAACAATTGTTAATGGGGGGTATAATCAGGGAAATGATTTAAAAAATTCAATAAATACAAATAATATCGATGTCATCGTTATTGGATATAATTATCATCCTAACGCGGCTTCAATTACTATTTTAAATGACTTTGTTAAAAACAAAAAAGGAGTACTAATTGATTCCGAAGAGAACGACGCAACTGTCATAGCAAACGTGATTAATACAATTTGCGGTTCAACTACAGTCGTAGCTTCAGGTTCCGGAAGTACATTTACAAATCCTATTCTCAATGTTGCAGACCCTATTTTACAAGGCCCATTTTCTCCTATTGCTGGATTTAATTTAGGTAGCGATCTAAACAACTCTTATTATGTAACGGGATTGCCGGCAAATGTTACTGTATTATCAACGCAAAACGGTGATGCCACCAAAATATTTGCTTTCAAACATAATACTTTGGGGTATTTATTCATAGGAGATTCAGGCTGGAGTGCAGGAGATTCAGGAAATACAGCGACAGATATATGGCCTGCAAAAATTTCAGGAACAGGAGTTCCGCTATCAAAATCTTACTTTGGCTCAGTAACTGTTTATAATAGTATAATGTATGCTAATGCAATGGCGTGGGCTATTCAATATGCACAGACAAATATTAATTCTGCATATGTTATTCCGTAAAGAATGGATATTTTAATAAAACATCTCATTTATGATGTTTTAATACAGGTATTTCAAAGAATGAAAAGTATCATTATAAAGAGAAAGATATGATGAGAATGTATTTAAAATATAGTGTTATAATACTGTTTTTTATAAATAAAGTTTCTGCACAAACTGTAAATGTTGGAGAACTTTCTGTTGCGCCCAATACACAGCTTGCAACCGTTTTTGATTTTGATAACAAACTGAGCGGTGATTTTTTAAATGACGGAAATTTCTATGTCTATTCTAATTTCAAAAATGACGGACTTGTAACTTTTACCGATACAAGTGATGGAAAGACTTTTTTTATTGGTCAGAAAGTGCAATCAATTGAAGGTTTAGAAACAGCGCATTTTCAAAATATTGAGTTTAATAATTTGTCTGACGTAACTCCTTTTCTATTGAAGACCTCTATTATGGTAAATAAAATGTCAGCATTTAAAAACGGAATTGTAGATGGAGCAAGTTTTAATGGTAAAATGATTTTTGATCAAAATGCTTTTCATTCAGATGCCAGCAATTTGAGTTTTGTAGATGGACAGGTTGAAAATATTGGGAATTTAAATTTTGAGTTTCCGGTTGGTGATAATTTTTATTTTAGACCAACTTATCATGATAAAGCCAGTAATATCAGCAATGTTTATACGACTCAATATTTTTTTCAAAGTGCAGGAAGTACACATCCCTATACGAGTAGAGAAGAGTCAATTTTATCAATTGATGAGGTTGAATATTGGAATTTGATACAAAATCAAGGCAGTGAGAAAATTATTCTAAGTTTAACATTGGATAAAAATACGACCCCAGCTTCTTTTTTTGTAGAAGATCCGACAAAAGAACTGGCAATCACACGTTGGGATGAAAGTACATCAAAATGGATTAATGAAAAAGGTGTTACTACCGATCTTCTTACTGGTGCAACCTATTCAAAATTAATTACAACTCAGGTTAGTGGTTATGGCCTTTTTACAATTGCAATGGTTAAAAAAGCAAATCCTGAACCGCCTGGAGATTTAATTATTCACAATGCAATATCACCAAATGGAGATGGAGTAAATGACACTTTTCTTATTAAAGGAATTACTAAATATCCAGACAATAAAGTTGAAATTTACAATCGTTGGGGAATTAAAGTTTTTGATGCAAATTCTTATAATGAAAGCGATATTATGTTTAGAGGATTTTCAGATGGAAGAACTACAGTAAATAGGGATGCAGGTCTTCCGGCCGGAACCTATTTTTATATTTTAAGATATAAAAAAGGAGATGAAACGATTAGTAAATCTGGTTACTTGTACCTTGGTAGTGATAAATAAAAGTGATGTGATAGAGAACTGTAGTTAAAGTAAATTTAAGGACACTAATTTAACAATAGGGAGTATAAACACTCAGCTCCCCAAAGTATGTATTTTTCTTTACGCTGAGCTATAAACACAAGAGTAAAAGATCACATTAAAATGCTTCGTACACAATCAGCAAAATGCAGTAAGAAAAAGATAGTGTTTACGTATCTTTTACTTTTCAAGGCAAAATATTTCAGGTTACGGTGGATTTGAAAAATTAGTTTTTTGAACTATTCGTATGATTGAAAGATTTGGAAATTAATAGAGAGTCTGTCTGAAAGTATTTTTCAGACAGACTCTTTTTATTTTATGAGGAAGTAGCAATTTTGTTTCAATTTATAAAATGAAACAGATTTAAGCTAATGGAAATCGTCCACTGATTTTATATAAATTAAATTTAAAGTTTAGCTGTTTAGAACTTCCAACAAAGCATATGTGTAAAAATATTTTGATAATTTATTTACTTAACAACCGTCTTTACTAACTTCACGTTTATAAATTGTTTTACCGTCTTTTTCTACATAGTCGCCCGCTATTATGGGAAAGGCATATTTTGGTGCCTGCGATACATGATGGCTTTTTATAATTATTTTGTCGTTAACTTTCAGTTGATGTAATTGCTCAAATTCATATTTAAAACTCAAAATATTGGTACCAACCTTTTCTGGTCCAAAAACAAGAATATAATCATCGCCATTAATATTGACCATTATACCAAAACCTAAATTTGAGTCTGGTGGAAGAGAAAGAGAGGTTATAACTGCGTCCATATTGGTATATGCTATAACCGGCTTGCTTATTTTTGTAACGCTGGCATGCACTTTTTTACCGACAGGAGACAATTGCCATTTTTTGTATATTATACCATCAGGTGTCGCTTCCCATTTTTTTAATGCAGCTTTCCTTTCAGCAAGAGAAAGAGGCTTTGAGCTTGACTTTTTAGAAGTTTCATTTTTAATTTCACGATTAGCAAATACTGCACCGCTTACCACAACCAGCGATAAGATAAGCACATAAAGGATTTTTTTCATCTTTTTGTTGTTTTAATTAGTAATAAAGTTTTATATCATTTAAAGTTTATGAAGTAAAATTACTTTACTATTTTGCTGATTATGAGCTTATGATTGTAAATAAAAATGTAAACTTTGTAAATAAAAACTTGACACTATGTTTAATAGCAGAAAAATGTAAACTTTGCAAATAAAACTTAAAACTATGTTCAATAGCAGAACTCTCCTTTCGGGAAAACGCAAATACGTGTTCGGATTATTAGTTCTCTCACTTATCTGTGTAATCTGTGCTGCTTTTAACAGTGAGGATAGTGATGACTTTAACTTTGCCAGAAGAGAAGTTTTACTCCGTAAAATTGGACATGAAATACTCCTGCAGTCAGGCGATAGTACATCACGAGTGCTGCCCGTGAAAAAAATCGCAGAAAATGAATACCTGATTCGTTTTGAGAGTGACTTTACTTTTCAACCGGACAGCTTAATGAATACGACCAGTCGCTTTTTAGACGAAGCGCCGCTTGCAGGCAATTATATTGTTAATGTTTTGAACTGTAGTGATTCAAGTGTAGCTTATGGATATGCTATTTCCAAAAACAAGAAAGATAATATTGTAGCCTGCTCAGGAAGAAAGCAGCCCAAAGCCTGTTATAAGATTACCATTAAGTTCAAACCAACAGGTATAAATAGAGTTAAGAATGGATATCTACTGGGCAGCCTGTCCTTTTTAGGATTTTTAGGATTTATCCTTTTGAAACCTTTTAAGTCGAAAAAAGCTTTATCTAACAATGGACATAGCGATAGGATCACTGTTGGCTCGGCGCTGTTTGACACAATAAACAAAAAACTTATTGTAAACGAAAAGTCAATAGACTTAACCGGAACGGAAACCCGTTTATTGCTCATTTTTGCCTTGTCTCCCAACGAGATTATCGAGAAAAGCCGAATTCAAAAAGAGATATGGGAAGATGAAGGTGTTATTGTGGGCCGTAGTCTGGATATGTTCATATCAAAACTTAGAAAAAAACTGGAATTTGATCCCAATATAAAAATTGTTGTGGTGCGCGGGAAAGGATATAAGCTTGAAATTAGTGCTGTATAAAATACAATGAACTGCTGTTAGCTGTTCAGGATTTTAATCCTTTTTTAGTTTCGAGTAAATAGCTACATTTATATATTCACCATTTTTAATTTCGCACTCTCGCATTGTTCCTTCGAGTTTGAAATTCATTTTTTCAATAGCTTTTTTACAGTTTTTATTTTCGCTTTCCACGAAGCCTTCAATTCTATTTAGTTTGAGTTTCTCAAATCCGTAATTGCAAATTATAGGAAAAGCTTCTTGCATAAATCCATTTTTCCAAAATTCAGGTAGAAGCCAAAATCCGATTTCTGCTTTTTTGAGTTCTTTATTCAAGTTATTAAATCCACCTGCTCCGTAAAAAATAGTATTGTCAGGAGAACAAATAGCCCACCAAATTCCCGTTTCATTTTGTTCCAAATTTCTATACCAAATCATTTGCTCTTCAGTAGATTCTAAAGAGTCAAAACTAATTCCATAGTATTTTACTAGTTCAGGATTTGAAAGTCCGCAGTAAATACTTTGTATATCTTCTTGTTTTATTTGTCGAAGCAAAAGTCTTTCTGTATTTAAAGTCGGAAATAAAGCTTGTTCCATTTTTAGTTTTTCTAGAGTTTCGTTTTAGTTTGATCGCTAACTTTTTGAGAAACATAGGGTTTGGGACTAAATTAAGCCCGTTTTTTGGATTTGCCAAATCACGATAGCTATCGTACCCAAATACAAAACCAATTTTCTAATAAACCTATTGCCCAAATACGTTGTTGGCGTTAGTTATTATAGTTTCATTATCTTTCGCAATAACATTTTTCATCTATATCCAGCATTTGATTATAATTTGATGTCCAATATATATTGCACTTTTTTGGAAGAGATTTTATGATATTATTTTTTTCTTTTTTACTCAAATTTTCATCAGAAATCCAAACATTAGTTAATTGAGAATCCTTTAATGAAGAAGGTATTTGTTTTATATTTAGCCCTACTAAATATAAATTACGCAAGTTTTTAAGTTTAATTAATTCAGTGGGTATGTTTGCTATTCTTGTTTTGCTTAATTCTAATTTTTCAATTTTAGTTAGATCAAGAATTTCACTTGGGAATATCTCAAAATCAGTACCTTTTAATGATAATGTTTTTAGTTCTTTTAAATTTTCGAAACTGGTTGGTAGTTCGGATATTGGATTATACCCAATATTAAGATATTGTATGTTATTGTTCAATGGAATTGAAGGTAATTTGCTTATATGATTTCCGCAAATTCCAACCGATTTTATATTTAGATTTGAAAAGAAGTTTTCATTTAAGTCTACTAGCCCACAATTATATATGAAAATTTTTTTTAAAGATTTCAGGGAAGTGAAGTTGTCAGGAAGTTTAGTTAAATTCCAGGAATAAGTAATCATTATGTTTTCTAAATTATTAAAATTTTCAAAATCTCTGGATTTATAAACTTTCTTCGAAAAATTAATAACCAAGTCATTTAAGTTTGGAAAATAAGTTTGACTGTTTAAAAATAGATCAGAATCTTCTTTTTGGATGTCAAGTTTTTTTACATCATTAAGATTTTGTAATGCAATTAAATAGCTGGTATAATATCCATTTCCATTTCTGTTATCTTCTTCTGCTACAACCATATTATTAGACATCTCTTGTGCTGAAGCGTTAAATGAAATGACTAAAATTATAAGTCTAAATATTTTTTTCATTAAAAATTGTATTTACATTATTAAATTCTTCTAATATTCGTTCGAATTCCTGCCAAAAATCCCGCACTTCAACGGGTTTGAGATTAAATTATCTCCACTCTTCGGATTTGCCAATCCCGATAGCTATCGGTACCCAAATACAAAACCAACTTTCTATTAATCATAAAACCCCAATCTTGCCAAGCTGTTAGCTGCAGTACTTATTCTGGTTTGAAATTAACTCCATTTAAATTTAGCCCATTTTTAGTGACAAACCCCTTATATGTTTTTTTTTCTAAAAACTTTTTGCCATTTCCTTTTTTATCCACTCTAAAGGTAACTTGACATCCTTTACAATTATATGCATATGCAACAAATTCCAGATTATTGTTTTCTTTTTTAACGGCACCTTTATATTGATAACTAGAATTCTTTCTTTTAAAATTCAAAGTGTCTTTGTCAACTATGGAAATTAAATTTTTTACGACTAATACACTATCATCTTCGAAAGTTAATATTGTTTGAAAAGTTGGGCTTGAAGAATCAAAATATATGTCTTCCTCAAATCCAATAAAGCTTTTTCCGTCCAATACATTTTTATTTTGACAAGATGCAAATCCTAAAATAGATAATGATATTATTATTTGAATGGTTTTTCTCATATCGAATATTTTTTCCTGTTTTGTTTGGTGTATTACATCTAACATTGTAGTATTACTACGGTTTTGGGACTAAATTAAGCCGATTCTTTGGATTTGCCACCCGATAACGAACAGGCGAAGCAAATCATCCCAAATACAAAACCAACTTTCCATTAAGCCTATTGACAAAATCTTGTGTAGCTGTTGGCAGTAGTAATTTTCCTTTATATATTTAGCCATATTCTGATTCTATTAAAGACAATATTTAAAATTATTGGAATAGATAATATGAAACCTAAAGCAAATGACCAAAATCTGAAATTTTCATCATATAAAACAAAACTTATAAAAACCAAAATAATTATTGCAATCAATTCAGTAATGAAACTGTTTTTATTTATTTCTTTTGAAATTATAGTTGCTAAAATTTCTCCAAGAAACAACATAATTATAGATGCATTTATCAAAAGAAAAACAGTTCTTAGCATATTCTCAAATCCATCTTCGTACCAACAAACTGCTACTATAAGAAATGCTAAGAAAGTATAAATTATATTAGTAGATCTATTAAAAAGAGTTTTAAGACTCCTTTTAATATATTCGTAATAACTTTCTTTTTGAATAATTTTCATTTCGTTAATTCATTGTTTTTTTTCTGCGCGCTCATTACTGCAAACGTTCAGATAATAAAGTAAAGTGAGTTTGGGACTAAATTAAACCCATTCTTTGGATTTTCCACCCAATAGCGAACAGGCGAAGCAAATCACCCCAAATACAAAACCAACTTTCTATTAAGCCTATGGCCTAAATGCGTTGTAGCTGTTATGAGCAGTTTCTATTCTCCCCCCGCTCTCCGAATTGTTCTTCTGTATGTTGCGCAAATGTCTCTGACTTTGCCATTTAAAACTAATTTTCTTAGAATATTTTTCCTGAATGCAAAAAAAATCCAAGACAATAATAATAACTAACAGTAAAAAGTCGGGAGACTTTTATAGGGGTTACAATTTCTAAGAAGCAAAAGAAATACGCAAAGTCAGACACATTTGCGCAGCTTTTCATGAGAAGACTTTGGAGAGCCAGGTAGCTGTTATGTGAGGTTCCTTATAGTCTGCTTTTTAAATCCATCATTCCATGAAGAATTCTTGCGATTTCTATTTCGTTCTTTGATATAATTGAGTAGAAGATAATATGTTCACCTGATTTAAAACCTAATATTCCTTTCGTTACTATATCGTAGTTTCTACCAAGTTCTGGATTATTTGCTAAATCATCACACGATGCCATAAGTAAATCATAATACTTTTCAGCTTGCATTTCAGACCAAGTTTCGATTGTATAATCCCAAATTTCTGATAAGTCATCAACAGCTTTATTTGTTAAATAATATTTAGCCATTTGATTTTCTTCTTGCTTTTAAAATGTCAAGATGTTTTTTAGCATCAAAATCTACCGCACGTCCACTTTCAATCCCATCATTAATCGCTTTTCTTAAAGCTATAATTTTATTTTCCTCATCTTCTAAAAGCCGAAGACCGGCTCTGATAACTTCACTTGCGTTATTGAATCTTCCATCATTTACACTGTGTTCGATAAAACTTTCGAAATGATTACCAAGCGATATAGAGGTATTTCGTCCCATATTTTTTTAGCTAAGTTACCAAAAAATGGTAACTTTTCAAATTATTACAGATTTTTTTGGGGTTCTTCTTTATGTTGCGCAAATGTCTCTGACTTTGCACCCGCTCTCCGAAGCGTTCTTCTTTATGTTGCGCAAATGTCTCTTACTTTGCGCCATTTAAAACAAATATAATTGAAAAACAGAGACTTCATAAAGTCTCTGACTTTAAAACTAATTTTCTTAGAATATTTTTCCTGAATGCAAAAAAAATCCAAGACAATAATAAGAACTAACAGTAAAAAGTCGGGAGACTTTTATAGGGGTTACAATTTCTAAGAAACAAAAGAAATACGCAAAGTCAGAGACATTTGCGCAGCTTTTCATGATAAGACTTTGGAGAGCCAGGGTCAATTAATTTATAATGAATTTCCAATTTAAGATGTTTTGAGATTTAATAAACTAAATTATGATTTTTAAAATCTTATTTTAATTTTTTCGTTTTCAGAATATAACTCAATATTTTCGGTCATTAATAATAGTATTTGAGTGCCATATTCGTATGCGTGTAATTCATCTACATTATTAATTAATCCTAATATTCTTTTTGAATAATCAACGAAATTACTGTAAAGTTTATTTTGCAAAGCAAGTATACATCCTTCTAATAAACGTTGTATTTGTTCTTCAATACCTTTCTCAACTACTGAATTACTTCTTATATCATTTCTATCGGTCAAAATGAAATGTATTGCATATCCGTCTGGTTCTATACTTGCCATTGAAAAGGCTGAAACACAATTATATTCACTTTTGATATTTTCTAAAGGAATATCGTTTGGACGTATTACTCTAAATAATGTGCCGTCTTGAAATTGTCCGTGAAACGTTGTGGTATGAAAATCAACTTCTTTTTGAAGCAATGATGAATTTAATATTAAATTTTCTTCATCATAAATTTTCAATGAATCATTATTTATTTCTATTAATGAATTTTCAATATTTAACACAAATTCACTATAATCATTATTCTTTAAAATATTTTTTTGAAATATACTTGCTCTTAACATACTGCAATTTTTAGATTATTTATTTTAATATTTTTTCTTCAAAGAATATGCTGATGAGTAAAATTGGAGATAAAATATTTTCAATGTAGTTTTTTCGTTGTTCACTATTTCGGTATTCTAATTCTCTTATATACTTACTTTCGTAATAATTGTAAACGTTTAAAATTTTTGATAATGAATTTTTACATTCAATTTTGTTTGATAAATTGTTTTCGTTGATTTGATTTTTTAAATCAATATAGACATTGACATTTTTTTTTAAATCTTCAATATCATCATAATCATCGTTGTCGAAATCTCTTTTAATTTCTCTTAATGTTGAATTTTCAAAATCTTCTAAAGTTTGTAAAATTGCATTTTTTTTTACATTTATTCCTTGTTGGTTTAAAACAGCGTTTAACATACCCGCTATTTTTTTAACTTCTTCTTTCATAATATATTTATTCAGTTTTTATTTCGTCTTTTTTGCGTTAGCCTTGCCACCAACGTTCTGGCGCTTGGCGAGGTTGCGAACTTCGTAACTACTTATTTTTTAATTAGATAAAATTTATTGCGAAACGTAAACGTGAATTTACTACAAAATTCGCAATCTTGCCAAACGCCTGTTATGGGCTGGCTATTTTATTCATAAACTTTTTCCAATTTTGATTTAAATCTTTTTCGTCTGCTTCTTTTAAATTAACTTTTTCAACCAAAACTTTTTTTCCGTTTAGAATTTTAAAAAAATACATTCCTTTTTCATCGTCAACGCATTGTCTGTATTCTAGAAATCCTTTTGGTTTTATTTTAAAATTTTTAATTGTGAATAAGTAGCTAATCCAATTATTTTTTCCGCAACCGTTTGGAGAAAATGAGTAATATAAATTGGTATTTTCTATTTTTTTTGAGTAAGCAAATTCTGGATTTTCAATACTATCAATAACTCTAAAACTTTTCTCTTTTTTACTGTAAAGCCAAACTTTCTCGTAATAATAATTACTTGAAAATCCATACCTTAAATCATTGTTTCCATCATCATCAAAATCTTCTAGTTTTATGGAATTTGGTGCAACACCTTCTTCATGAACGTTGATTAATGTATCATTTTTTAGGTTTATCAAATATAACCTTGAGTTACTTCTGTAAATCACGTTGTAATTTTTGTCTGAACTTTTATAAAGAATTGAATCCTTCGGATTTTCTGTTTTAGATAACGTCCTATTTTCTGAATCTTTACATGAAAATATCGTTAAGATAATAATTAATAAAATAAAGATAGTTCTCATTTGCAGATTTTCTGTTAGCTTGCCTATAACGTTCCAGCGCTACAAGCAGTTTGGGATTAAATCAGCGTTATTTTTCGGATTTGCCAAATCTTCCAAATACAAACCAATTTTTCCATTAAGCCAAATCCCCAAATTGCTTGTAGCGTGTGTTATAGGCAGGTGAAATTTATTCGGTCAGTTTTATATTTTCTTTTTGTAATTCACACCAAGCATTTTTACCAACTTTAGCAATGGCAATTAGAATATTAGTTATAATTCCAACAATTACACCAACTCCTAACGAAAATGTCGAAGCAATAGCAGTTGAAATTATCGTAACGAGTTCCTTGAAATTTTTCCCAATAAAATCTCTTTCAGTTTTATAGCCCTTGACTTCAGTACATATAAATTTATAAACTTCATCTTTGACTTTTTCGTAAAAACTGGATTTGTTAATTGTTCTACCTGTGATAAGTAATAAGTTGTCTCTATTAGTTTCTCCACTTAATTCTCTTCCAATTTGTTCATAATAATCAATTGAATCGATATTACCAGCTAGTGATTTCTTAAGTAATTCTCTTTGATATGTAGGTATTTCCGAGTTAATGAATTCAAGTATCTCAGCGTTGTCAAAGTTTAACATATTTATGATTTTAATTCGTTGTCGATTAATTCAATTCCATATTCTATTATTGATGCGTAAGAAATATTGGTTTCTGCTCCAAGTTGATGATTGCCTATCATTACACCGCCACCTTTTGTTGGATTAAACCGATTAGTTACTATTCCGATAACTTTTCCTGTTTTGACATCAAGTAGAGGACCACCACTATTCCCTTCATGTATCATACTGTCGAATTGTACCAATTTTACACCGTTTGCAGTAACAGTTTTTGCACTGACTATTCCTTGATTAATTGATTGAAGATGTAAGCTCTCATAACCAAATGGGAATCCAATCGTTGCTATATTCGTTCCGCATTCCAGTGTTGTTGTTTCTCCAAAAAGATTTTGAGGTACCCTTACGCTTATATCAGGATTATTTATTTTAAGTAATGCTACATCATTTATTGGATTATTTTGAACTAACGTTAAGGGAATTGAATTTACACGAGATAAAGTCATTGGATTAAAAGTGTTCAAACTCGGTGGAAATAGAGCTACGATTGAATCAGTTTGATTTATTATGTGCGAACAAGTCAGAATATAACCCTTTTCGTGTACTAAGAATCCAGTTCCTAAAAATTCAACAGTATTTTCTAACTGCTTCGCTAGCATTACAACACCTTGTGAATGTTGCTTATATAAATTTCTATACATATTTTTATTTTGTTGATTATCGGTATCACTTGCCTATAACGTTCTGACGCTTGGCGAGGTTGCGAACTTCGGAACCGATTATTTTCGGTTACTACTAAATTTCTTGCGAAAGATAAACGTGATTTTACCACATAATTCGCAATCTCGCCAAACGGCTGTTATGTGTAGTGCCTTTCGTTATGTTAAAAGTCAAATGATTGCGTTGCATTTTTTTCGACTTGCTTTTCTATTGTACATTTTGAAAATTTCTTATCTCCGAAAAGCATCGGGTTTTCAAAAAACATCTGCAACTTTGGCAATTCATTAAAATATTTTACTGTTCCAACTTCAAAATCCATAAAGAAATACGATGAATTAAAAGCGACTTCATTATCTGACGACCATATTAGATTTAAAGTTGAAAAATGAATTTGAGTAATTTTTTTCAAAATATTTTTCGGAACATTTATTTCTTTGTTTTTATAGGATATTTTTAAACAACTCCAATTTTTACCGTCATATTTTGCCGTTATTATTTCTCCTGTTTTATACCGCAATTGCGCTTCAACAATCTTTCTTTTTCTGCTAACTATTTCGTCACAATATTTTTTCAATTTTAAGTCAGTTGACTTTAAATTTATAACTTCATTATTTTCAAAAATAAATTTAAAAGATTGTGGTCTTTCAATTCTGTCTTTATTTGCATAAATATTTGCAAAAGTCAGAACTAAGATAAAAGTCAAAATTGATTTTATATTTCTCATTTTTAAGTTTTCTGCTGTGGCATTACACATAACTTGTATATATGTCTGACAAAATCATACAAAGCTACCCAAATTAAGGTAGATATGTCTGATTCTAATCACACATTATTTATTTCAAATATATCAATTTCTTTTTCCAAATGATAAAAAATTACTCAATAACCAAGATATAAAAACCTGTTTCAACTCATTATTTTATAAAACATTCCCAATATCATATAATATAAAATCACAACTCTGCCTTAAATTTAATATCAATTTAAAACAAGAAATCATGAGATCAATATGGACAGGTTCAATCAGTTTTGGTTTAATTAATATTCCTATTAAGTTATTTTCGGCAGTGCAGGAGAGTAGTCTTGATTTGGATATGCTCGATGCAAAAGATCTTTCGAACATTATATTTAAAAGATTTAATGAAACTACAGGCAAAGAAGTAGCGTACGGAAACATTATTAAAGGCTACAAAATCGAAGACAAATATGTAATTCTGGATGACGAAGATTTTCAGGCCGCCGATGCTGTAAAAACAAAAACGATCGATATTCAAAGCTTTGTTGCCGAAAAAGAAATTGACAGTATTTATTATGAACAACCTTATTTTTTGGAGCCGGACAAAGGAGCCATGAAAGCCTATGCCTTACTTCGTGATGCGTTGGCAGCTTCCGGGAAAGTTGGCGTAACGAGTTTTGTATTGCGAAATAAAGAAAGCCTGGCCATTTTAAAACCGTATAAAAATGTGATTGTTTTAAACCGAATCCGTTTTGAACAGGAAGTTAGGGATGCATCTGAACTAAAACTTCCGCCAGTTGCTCAAACCAGCGGGAAGGAAATGGATATGGCCGAAAAACTAATTGATCAGCTTACAGAGAAATTTGATATCAGCAGTTTTAAAGATGAATATACCGCTAAACTTCTCGACATTATTAAAAAGAAAGCCAAAGGAAAAGCGCCTAAAAAACCGACGGAACTTAAAGTCGTTCACAAACAAACCGATGATCTTATGGCAATGCTGAAAGCCAGCTTAGAAACTAAAAAGAAAAAGTCATCTTAACCCCGATCGCGATCCTCAATTTTTTTGATGATCTTTTTAACGTTGGCTCCTTTTTCTAAAACGGGTTTCCATAAATCTCCCTTTTTCTCAAAACGACTTAAAACGTTTTTAATAGTAAATTGTGAAGGATGTAAATCTTCATTTACCTCGCTCCATTCTAAAGGAGTTGATACTGTTGCGCCAGGTTTAGGGCGAACAGAGTAGGGTGCAGCCAAAGTTTGGCCATGTCTGTTTTGCAAAAAGTCGATATAAATTTTACGATCTCTTTTTTTGATGCTTCTTTCCAAAGTTGTGGTATCCGGTAAACGCGACTGCACTTCTTTGGCTATTAATTCGGCTAATATTTTAGTTGAATCGTAATCGTATTGCGCTCCTAGCGGAATATAAACATGCAACCCTGAAGCACCGGAAGTTTTGCAGAAACATTCGGTTTCCAGTTCATCCATTACTTCTTTAACGGTTAAAGCTGTTTTTACAACTTCGGTAAAATCCTGATTATCGGGATCAATATCGATAACCAACCAGTCCGGATTTTCAATATGCTGAATAGTAGAATTCCACGGATTGATTTCGATACAACCTAAATTTGCCATATAAAGTAAGGTTTCCTTATTGTTGCAAATAAGGTAGTTTACATCAGCATCGTTGGATTCTGAAAAGATCTTCTTTGTTTTTAACCAGGACGGACTTTTCTCAACATCTACTTCTTTTTGATAAAAACTCGTACCGGCTATTCCGTTTGGAAAACGGTTCATCGATTGCGGACGGTTTTTTAAGTAAGGAAGCATAAGATCAGCCACTTCATTGTAATACTGAACAACATCTCCTTTGGTAATTTTGTCATCCGGAAAATAGATTTTATTCTGATTAGTCAAATGCAGTACTGTTTTACCCACTTTCAAATCATAATCATTTTCCGTTGTGTTTTTTTGAGTAGTTTCATCCATTTTTTCTTCTTTTTTTAATTCCGTTGTATTTTTGGTATCCGATGGTAAAAAAACTTCAGTTGGTTTTTTATCTACTCTCAAACCAAGATAGACCGGATGTCTGAGGCGCTTATCATCTGTCCATTCAGAGAATTTTATCTGGCAGACCAATTTTGGTTTCACCCATTGAATTGTATCCCGTAGACCTGTTTTTTCATTTAAAGGAGAATCCACAATAAAGTACGGCTGTAATTTGGTATATAATTCTTCTAATATTTGTTCCGTAAAACCCGTACCACATTTCCCGATGTATTGAAGTCTTTTTCCATAATATTGCGCCATTAAAATAGCACCAAAATGCTTTCTTGAATTCTTAGGTTCAGTGATTCCAATGATAATCGCTTCTTCCTGATTGGCAGTTTTAATTTTAAGCCAGTCGTGTGAGCGTTTGTCTGATAAATAAATACCGTCTGCTTTTTTAGCGACAATACCTTCTTCTGTATTTTTTGTAGCAATTTCAAATTGCTTTATTCCGTCTCCAACAGAATGAGTGGCATAGAAAACATTGCTGAATTGATATTTATTGAATAAAATTTTTAATAGTTCTTTTCGATCCAGTGTTGATAATTTAGTGATGAGATTTCCATCTAAATTTAACAAATCAAATACATAATATTTTAAATTCCCTATGCCTGTTTTAAGATAATTTTGAAGCAATTGAAAGCTTGCTTTGCCTTTTTCATCTTCCACTACAACTTCTCCATCTAAAACGACAGCATGATCGATTTTTTTTAATTGTTCTGCTATTGGTTTAAAATTGGTATTGAAAGAAATGTGATTTCGGCTGTATAATTCAACATCCTCGTTGGGATTGATTATCGCGATAGTTCTGTAGCCGTCGTACTTATTTTCGAATATCCAGTCTTCATCATCAAATGCCTTGTCAGTAATTGTGGCCAACATTGGTTTAATAAATTCAGCTGGTTTATTACTTTTTTCACCCGTTTGTTCTGTCTGATTTTCTTCTTCAGAATCAGGTTCAGAATCAGGTGTTTTTTCTTTAGTTTTATCTCCAAGATCGTTTAAAGTTCTTCGGGAAATAACCGATTTATCTTTTTGCAATATGTCTGTCTCATTAACATACTTATCATTTTTTTTGATGAGTAACCATGCATTTTCCTGTTTTCCATTTAATTTTACTAATGAAAATTCACCTTTAAGTTTTTTACCGGTAAGGACAAAACTCAGACGTCCTTTTTTCAAGTTTGCCAATAAAGTCCGCTCTGGCGATGTTGTTTTTTCTGAAGGAGTATACGTTCCGTTATCCCAAACAATGACATTACCCGCACCATAATTTCCTGCCGGAATAGTGCCTTCAAAATCTTTATAGCTGTATGGATGATCTTCAACCATCATGGCAAGGCGTTTAACGTCAGGATCCATTGAAGGTCCTTTTGGAACGGCCCAACTTTTTAGGACACCATCCATTTCCAATCTAAAGTCATAATGCAAATGCGAAGCAGCATGTTTTTGCACTACAAAAATCAATTTATCGGCAGATTTTTCAACTTTACCTTTGGGTTCCTGTGTTTGCTTAAAATCTCTTTTCTTATTGTATTTGGAAAGTGACATAGCGTAGAATTGATGAGTTAGAAAATGAGTAAATAGCCTCAAACGATATAGAAATACGGCTTAAATGAATTAAGCAATTGTGATAATGGCTAATACAACAAATATAAAATTGAAAAGAGGAATTTTTTTATATCATTATGTCTGACGATTTCATAATTATCAGATTTTATTACGTTTTCCTCATAATTACTGCGATATATTGCAATCCGTTTTTCGCTGCGTTTACCGAACGTCTCCCAAGGTTGAAACCTCGGGCTATTTGAATTTTATTGCGATAATCTATTTTAAAAACATAGCCCAAGGTTTCAACCTTTGGGACACAATATAATGCGTTACAGTATTTTTATTGTGATGTATTTGCAATCCGTTTTTCGCTGCGTTTACCGAACTTCTCCCAAGGTTGAAACCTCGGGCTATTTGAATTTTATTGCGATAATCTATTTTAAAACATAGCCCGAGGTTTTAACCTTGGGGACACAATATAATGCGTTACAGTATTTTTATTGTGATGTATTTTCAATTCGTTTTTCAATGCGTTTTTCGCTGCGTTTTTCGCTGCGTTTACCGAACGTCTCCCAAGGTTGAAACCTCGGGCTATTGGAATTTTATTGCGATAATTGATTTTAAAACATAGCCCGAGGTTTCAACCTTGGGGACACAATATAATGCATTACCCATATTTATTGCGATGTATTTGCAATCCGTTTTTCGCTGCGTTTACCGAACGTCTCCCAAGGTTGAAACCTCGGGCTATTTGAATTTTATTGCGATAATCTATTTTAAAACATAGCCCGAGGTTTCAACCTTGGGGACACAATATAATGCATTACCCATATTTATTGCGATGTATTTGCAATGCGTTTTTCGCTGCGTTTTCCGAACGTCTCCCAAGGTTGAAACCTCGGGCTATTTGAATTTTATTGCGATAATCTATTTTAAAACATAGCCCGAGGTTTCAACCTTGGGGAATATAATGCGTTACCCATATTTATTGCGATGTATTTGCAATGCGTTTTTCAATGCGTTTTCCGAACGTCTCCCAAGGTTGAAACCTTGGGCTATAATTGAATTTTATTGCGATAATTTATTTAAACATTATCAATGGTTTCAACCATTGGGACACAATATAATGCATCGCTATGATAGACAATTTGATATGAAAACGTCATTCAGGTTTCTCGAAAATTAAAATCTTAGGGCATTTTCGAATAAAAAACTAAAAGATAGAACTATTATTAAAGAAGCATGTTATCTAAACAATAAGCTTTAAAAAAAGTAGTATTAAGATGTTAAAGATCGATTTTAAATTATATTTAATGTTGATTTACAATAAATTGTATAAGTTTTACGATTAATTATATAAGCGAGTTTGTTTCAGTTTTTAGAAATTTGATATGAATTATCAAATTAAATATTAATCCCTAACCTACATAACTACGATGCGACACTTTAACTATATTACCATTTTATCCAGTGCCTTACTAATGGCTTGTAGCTGCTCAAACGATAAAGATCCTGCTACAAATCCGGATCCGGGAACAAGTACAAATCCTGTAGAAAATAATCCGGCTAATTCCAATTATAGCCCCGCTTTTTCCGGACAAACTCGAATTGGTGGTTTACAGACCAATACCAGTTATGAAGCTAAAATTATTACTTCAGCATTAACAAGTCCGTGGGGGGTAAAAAGTCTTCCGGATGGGAGATTATTGATTACTCAAAAAGCAGGAACAATGCGAATTGTTAGTGTAACCGGAGAAGTAAGCAGTCCAATTACTGGAATTCCAACTGTAAATCCGGCAGGTCAGGGAGGATTGTTAGGATTATGTCTTGATCCTGACTTTTCTACTAATAAAATGATTTACTGGGTTTTTTCAGAAGCTTCAACAGGAGGAAACCAAACATCCGTAGCCAAAGGAAAATTATCCGCAGATGAAAAAACAATAGAAGGTGCGGTAGTAATTTATCGTGCTAATCCTGCAAATCCGAGTGATTTACATTACGGAGGACGTATACTTTTTGACCAAACCGGTAATTTGATTGTTAGTACAGGAGAGCGTTCGGTATTACAAACAAGACCATTAGCGCAATCAGTGTCGGCGGGATTAGGAAAAGTAATCCGAATAACAAAAAACGGACAAGCTGCACCTGGGAATCCAACATTTACCGGAGCCGGTGCTTTACCTGAATTGTATTCGATTGGCCACAGAAACCCACAAGGATTAGCATTTAATTCGGTTACGAATGAAATATGGTTGGCCGAGCACGGACCAAGAGGAGGTGACGAAATTAACCGTTTAAAACCAGGCGCCAATTACGGCTGGCCAACAATTACTTACGGAATCGAGTATAGTGGAGAAAAAGTAGGAGCAGGAATTCAGAAACAAGATGGCATGGAGCAACCGGTTTATTATTGGGATCCCGTAGTGTCACCAAGCGGAATGACTTTCTATACTGGAAATCGTGTTCCGGAATGGCAAAACAACCTTTTCATTGGAGCTTTAAGCGGAATGCATATTGTTCGTCTTGCTATTGAAAATAATAAAGTTATTGGTGAAGAAAGACTTTTGGCTGGAGAAGGTCAGCGTTTTAGAGATATTACCCAAGGAAATGACGGTGCTTTGTATGCAATTACAGATCAGGGCCGACTTTATAAAATTGATAAGAAATAAACAGAGGTATAAGTTAGAATTTAAAATGGCGCATTTAAAGCGCCATTTTTGTTTTTGTGAATTAGTGTAAAAGATTTTCCTTTTTGGATTTGTAATTACTGTGGAGCAAAATGAGTATTTACTAACATAGTAACCGTTAAGGAAATAGCATAGACTGCAGTTGCAGTAAGGGCAAAAATAATATGGGCGACAAATAATTGTATATAAAAGCCTTTAAAGTCAATACGAGGCTGATAATGGGATAATTTAAAAAAGATCATCCAGCTTATGATTCCAACAATTCCACTTGCTATGCCTAATAGCAGTGCGTGCAAAAAGTTGAGTTCAAGTATATTTCGTGCCCAAAAATAATGGTAAACCACTACAAAAATCACTCCTATTCCATAATGTATCAACCAGCCCAATATGTTTTTGGAAGCATTGGAAAGATTGATTTTAAGATTATGCAACAAATAACTAAGTAATAAAGGCTCTTTGTAAATTTCTCTAAAACTTGCTGATACTGCATAACTAAATAAGGTCATGGTCGATGTTGCGGCAATTGATACGATTATTATTTGAAAAATTAAATAAAGATCCATAATAGGTTACTTTTTGGAGCGATAAAATCAATTTGTTTCATCTATTGTTTGTGAAAATAGATGAAACAAATTGCTATTAAGTACTCGCAATTGAATAATCTGTTTGGATTCCTTTTTCCTCTTCTTTATCATTATTAGTCTTAGAATTTGAAAAGTCTGAATACTTCTTATAACATCCAATCGCTAATAATGGGATAGCCCATTTTCCAAAAAAAGAACCGGCGTGACCTTTTCCTGCCAGTTTTAAAGTTGCTGCCAGAAACAAAGAGCCTGCCCCGGCACATAGGAGTGTATTTGGCGAAATAGCAGAAATTTTCTTTTCTACTGTTTCACCAAGATTTGCCATGTTTTCTGTGTTAAAAATATTTTCCATGATTTTAAATTTATTAGTTAGGGATTAGGGATTAATCAATTTTGAATGAATCTTTATTTCGAATGTTTTGCTCTTCTCTGTCCAGATCCGGATTATTAAGATGATCGCCTTCAAGATCATTAAGATCGTTGTCAGCGAGATCATTATCATTATTACCATTGTTTTTGTAGAGATCGTCTACGCCAAGATGCCTGTCATCATCAGCATCAGGATCGCCTTTATCAAGATTGTTTAGACTTTTGTCCAGATTATTTTGATCATCATAGATTTCTTCTTGCTCCTCATCTTCCTGTAAGGCATCTAAAAATTCCTGATCCAAATTATCCTGATCATTTGTAATAGTATCTTCTTCGTTAACTATGGGTTCTTCTTCGGGATTGTCATCGTCAAGTGGAATATTTTCATATTGATCAACATAACTTGTGCTTTCATCCAAAGGTTCGTTGATCGACGATTCGTTAATTTGATTTGAAGTGTTCATAATAGTAGTTTTAATTAATAATTGATTTACAGATTCAGGATTAATAAAAACAAATTTTAATTTTCAATTATTTGCTGATTTTTTAAATGAAATGTAAGCGTAATAGAAGTTCCGGAAATCTGAATTTAATTCATTGCATTAATGATTTAATCTTGTAAACCAAATTTAGAATTGTAAGCTGATTTCTACTTACAAGATTTTAGTTTGTAATTGTATAATTATCAGTGGTTTATTTTGTTTAATATGAAAGTATTAAAACAAAAAAAGATGCCCGAAAGCATCTTTTTCTACTATAAAAATTGATTCTATATCGGGATGTAAATAGAAAAAGTAGTACCATTATTTGCGTTACTTTTTGCCACAATAAAACCATGGTGATTAGTAATAATCTCTTTAGAAATGGTCAAACCAAGACCACTTCCCTGATATTGGTCATTGCTGTGCAGTCTGTAAAAAGGTTCAAAAATTTTAGTTTTATATTCCATACTAAATCCTATACCATTGTCGGTTACATTAATTTTAGCATAATTAATTTCAGGATTTGCTCCAATCTTAATAATCTCTTCTTTGGATGGTTCTTCGGCTTCAATTTTAATTTGAGGCGTTGTATCTTCTTTCGTATACTTTAGTGCATTTAGAATTAAATTGGTGAATAATTTTTGCATTTGATGGGGAACAATTTTTACTTGCGGTAAAGCAGAAACTGTAATAATTGCATCTTTCTCCAGAATATAATCTTTTAAATCGGCAATGATTTTCTTTAATAAAACATTCAGATCGGTTCTTTTGGATTCTTTTTCATTAAAATTGATTTTCGAATAATCGATAAGATCAGTAATGAGCTGATTTATATTTGAGGAAGCAATTCTAATGCGCTCCAGATTATGAATTCCAGATTCGGTTAGATTTTTTTCATTATCTAAAATCCGTTTACAAAACATCTGAATTTTACGCAGTGGTTCCTGAATAGTATTGCTTGCTGCAGTAGTAACAACTTCTAGCTGTTCGTTGTATTTTTCCAGTTCAAGATTTTTCTTTTTCAGTACTACATTGTTGGTCTCCAGGTCTGTAATATCCTCAATGGCTAAAAGTATTAAACCTGCAGGTTGCGAATTTTGAATTTGATGTGCATTCACAATCATAATTTTTTTACCGGTACCATTGCATAGCGTATCAACCTTAAAATCCAGAACTGATTTTTTTTCACTAAACATTTTAAATAGTAATTCCTTAAATTCAGGAATATCCCATTGACAGTCTCCAATTTCGAAAAAAGAATGCCCTTCCGTTTCTTTTTCAGTAGTTTCAAAATATGTATAAAACGCCGGGTTAGCACTTTTTATAAAAAAATCTCTGTCAATAATTAATAAAGGCTCACGAATGGTATTTACAATAGATTCAGAATAGTTTCGCATCGAAATTAATTGTTCGTGACGGTTCGTTAATTCATCATTGATAAATATTAATTCAGTATTGTTAGATTTTACGTGTTCGTTTGCCGTTTGTAATTCTAATGTCATTCTTCTAAGATCTTCCTTTGCCAGAGCCAGATCATTCTCGAGTTTTTTAATTTGCAATTCCCTGGATGTCTCTATTTCTGAGATTTGTTTTTTATCGTTGGTAGCAGAGGTAAAAATTTCAGAAACATAATTTTCCTGCACAAATTTCCGAACATAGATTTTTTCACATTTTTCAATTGGTTCAAATAGATTTTGCCCATTTGTAATGCTTTCAGATTTTCCAAGAAACAATATTCCTTTTTCATTTAAAGAATAGTGAAAAGATTTTAAAACCTTATCGTCTAAAAAAGCATCTAAATATAATAACACATTGCGACAGGAAATTAAATCGATTCTCACAAAAGGAGGATCTTTTATAAAATTATGCACCGCAAAAATACACATGTCACGAATTACTTTGGTAATATGATAATGACCGTCTCTTTTGGTAAAATAGTGATCTAATCTGGTTTGCGAAACTTTTTGAACATCTTGCTCAGAATAAATGGCAGTGCGTGCTTTTGCAATGTATTTTTCAGAAATATCAGAAGCAAAAATCTGAACTTTAATAGTGCTATTTATTGCTGCTAGATATTCATGTAAAACGATAGCTAACGAGTAAGCTTCTTCGCCGGTTGAACATCCGGCTACCCAGATACGCAAAGTATTGTTGACAGTATTTTGTACCAATTGCGGAAAAGCAATTCCGGACAGAGATTCAAAAGATTCATTATCCCTAAAAAAATAAGTTACCGGAATCAAAAAGTCATTAAAAAGAGAATCTTGCTCTGCTTTGTCATTCCGAAGGTGATAATAATAATCTTGTAAATTTTCTTTATGGCTCAAAACCATTCGCCGCGCAATACGTCTTCTGATTGTGGGTTGCTTATAATGACTAAAATCATTTTCATTTCTTAAGAAAATGAGATTTAAAATTTGCACTAGTATTTCTTCTTCATTTTTTTGAAGATGTTCTTCTTCACTATAAGCATGATTTTCAGTATATTTTTTTCGTATTTCTACTAATTGTGCCGCAATAAGTTCTGGCGCTAATACATAATCAACAATATCTGCGTCTATGGCACTTTGCGGCATTCCTTTAAATTCTGCCATTTCAGGATCCTGAACGAGTGTTGTACCACCGACTTCTTTTATTTTTTTGAATCCAAAAGTTCCGTCAAAAGCAGTTCCTGAAAGAATAATTCCAATGGTAAAACTTTGATACACTTCTGCAAGAGATTCAAAGAAAATATCAATACTTGCAGTTCTGCGTTCATTGCGCGTTCTCTGATGTAGTTTTAAGACACCTTCTTGCGTAATAAGATTATTATTATCGGGAATAATATAGATATGATCCGGAGCCAGATTAATATCATTTATAATCTCGTTAACCGGTATTTGGGCATACTGCGTTAAAATTTCAGCTAAGCTGCCCGGATGGTCTGGAGGTAAATGTTGTACGATTATATACGCCATTCCGGAATTGGCAGGTATTGCTTTTATTACTTTTTTGATAGCATCTAATCCGCCGGCAGAGGCACCGATACCTACAATTGGAAAATTCTGTTCTGTTTTTTTTGTATTAGTAAATTTCATGGTTTAATGTTATTACTTAGACCAAAGCTGATTAAGTCTCTGATTATCGAAAAAGGTAAAAAGCATTATGGAAATCATGTAATCTTAACTTATAAACATGTAAAGAAAGAATTAAAATCTTTCGAAAATTTACCTGATTACAAGTTTTGTAAAATATAAACAATTAAAAATCAATATTATGAAAAATTTATTAATTACTGCAGCCCTGTTTTTTACTGTTGGAATTGTTTCCGCACAAGAAACTCCTAAAACAAATAAAAAAGCTAAAACGAGTACGGATACTATTCTAAAAAGCACTCATACAACAAAATCGTCTACGTATAAGACAGATTCGGTGAAGACAAAAAATACTAGCACCAAAATGAAAAAAAGTAGTACGAGACCTAAAACCGCAATTGATACTATAAAACCTTAAAATAATGGAAATTGATTTCGGTAAGCAATAAAAAAAAGCCTGTGAAATTCGGGCTTTTTTGATAATTTATTTTCTTATTTAATAAATTATTTTGTTGTGTAAAAAGAGCAATCATAAAAGGTTTCTTAAGATATTCTTTAGATCATTGAAATTACTTGGTTTCGTAACATAATCTTTTGCGTCGAGTATCTTTGCCAGACTTGCTGAAATAGGTGCTGTAGAAAATATAATGACTGGAATATTTTTGATGGTGTCTCTTTTTTTAATTTCTGCCAATAGTTCAATACCGCTCATTAAAGGCATATTGATATCAAGGAAAATCAAGTCCGGATTTATTTCTTTATCAATCAGTTTTTGTAAGGCTTCTATCGGATTATGAAGTGCCATATAAGCAGCTGTTGAAACTCCTTCCAGTGCCTGCTGAAAGAATTCGCAATCATCAAAATCATCATCAATTTGCAAAATATTTTTATATTTCATGTGCAGGTTATTTGTTTTGATCTTATTACCAGATAATTGTCCTAGTAAATTTAGATCTTTTAAGGGAACTAAAGTAATTTATAAGACTGTTTTTTATTCAATTGTAAGATTATCGTTATTTTTTTGATTTGAAGAGCACTAAAAAAAAAACCTGCTTTAAAAACAAGTTTCTATTAATTTCTGTTTGTAATGTTTGATGGAAACTTAACATAATCAATGATTACGGCTTCTTTAGGTTTAAATGTCTTGTATAATCTCATCCATAAAATGTTTACTACAACGCACAGTAGCAATTTTTAAAAAAAATAGGCACTGTAGTAAATTTAAAATTTAAATTTTCAAAGCTATATACTTTAAGGTTACTTCTCATATTTCGATAAAAATACCCTGATGAGTAAAGACGAATTTATATAATTTTTGATTTTCGTTACATAATTTCCATGTTTTAAGAAAAATGAATCGTATTCCATATAAAATAAGATTGAAACCTTATAACATAAATCTAAAATTATGTAAAAGCATAAAAATTAATACTTTCATATTTGTAAGTTATAATGAATAAAAATCAAAGTAAAAACAGCAGTTTGTTTTTAATTTAAAAAAGAGGAATTATTGAAAGAACTTTACACACCAGAAGTACCCAATAAACGTATGGCTTATAAAAACATACTTCAAATTGATGATGATTCAGACGATTGTGAATTATTCATGGAGGCATTGGAATTGGTCTCTACTGCAACCTATACAGCAATTTATGATCCGGTAGAAGCATTGCGAAAATTGATGCAAAAGGAAATTTCTCCGGATGTTATTTTTCTGGATTTGAATATGCCTATTATGTCCGGCCTCGAATTTTTGACAGAAATTAAAAAGAAAGAAGGATTAAAAGAAATTCCGATTATTATCTTTTCTACTTCGCAATTAGATGATATTATTATGGAAGCCAAAGCGCATGGTGCCGATGATTTTATATCCAAACCAAATAATTTTAACGACTTAAAAAAAATTTTAAGTCAATATAGCTTTTCAGCTTAAGTGTCACCGATTTTATCATTGCGTGTAGCCATAGAAGGTTCGTCAATGGCACTGCGAAATTATTTAGGGAAGATTTTATTATTTTTCTTAATTTTATTGGATAATCAATTGTTGCATAGTGGGATTATGGCCTTTATAATTGTAATTAAATGAAATTATCTACTCAAATTCTAGTTGCGTTTACTTTGGTAATTTTATTGTCCATTGCAGATTCGTATACGAATTATATGCTGTCAAAAAAGGTACAACTGAACTCACAATTTCTCGCCAGATCTGAAGAGATTATTCGTAATTCTAATAAAACTCACAAATCGATTATCGAAATGCAAAGTGCTTTTCGTGGTTTTTTACTTACCGAAGATTATACCTTTTTAGATTCTTATTTTATCGGACTAAAAAGAGTACCACTGTTAATTAAAGAGGAGCAGCTTCGTATTGGCAGTAAGAACGAGCAACGGTCTATTTTAGATTCCATCAACACACTTCATAACAATTGGGTTAGATACTCAAAAGAACTGATAAAAAGCAGAAGAGAATATCCATACTCTTATAAAAATCTTTTTAATACTACTCTAAAAAGACATGTTGGGAAAAACATAAATGATGCCATTTCAGATAAGTTTACCAGATTTGATAAAATCGAATATAAAAGAAGAAAACATCATACAGAAATGCTGCTTACTTCATTAAGATATGCGCACACTTTTTCTTTTATATTCTTAACACTTACCGTTATAGTAGGTTTATTAAGTACGGTATTTATCATGTATATCACCAATAAAAGAATTACTTCGATGGTTCGTCTGGCAGAGAATATTTCCAGAGGGAATTTTACAATGGTCAAAGATACCAGAAATGATGAATTGACTGCCTTGGCAACATCGCTCAACAGAATGTCCGGTAAGCTGGATAAAAACATTCATGAACTTAAAAACAGAAACGCCGAGCTGAATAAATTTGCTTATGTAGTTTCACATGATCTTAAAGCGCCAATTCGCGGAATTCATAATGTGGTAAGCTGGATAGAAGAAGATCATAATGAGGAGTTATCGCCAGAACTTAAAAAATATCTCAAAATTATTCCGCAAAAAACGCGACGCATGGAAGCGCTTATAAATGGTTTGCTGGATTATGCGCGATTAAATATAAAAGTACCATCTGAAAATATCGATACAAATGTTTTGGTGCATGAAATTGCAGATTCGATTGTTCCGAGAAATTTTAAACTTGAAATAGGAAATCTTCCTGATTTGTTTACAGAAAGAATTAAACTCGAACAGGTATTTGCTAATTTAATTAGTAATGCCGTAAAATACACACCGCAGGAAGATGGAGTGATTCAGATTAGTTGTCAAACATTTGGAGGCGTTTATGAGTTTTCGGTAAAGGATAACGGAATTGGAATTGCAGTTGAATATCACGACAAAATATTTGAAATATTTCAGACACTTCGGGAACAAAATGAACAGGAAAGTACCGGAGTTGGTCTTGCGATAGTGAAAAAAATAATCGATGATCAACAGGAAAGTATTATAGTTAAATCAAAATTGGGCGAAGGTGCCGAATTTATTTTTACATGGAGAAATAATTAAGCATATGAAAAAGCCAACAATTTTATTAGTGGAGGATGACGAACTGGATGTGATTAGTGTAGAGCGTTCTTTAAAAAAACTAGAAAGTGAGTACGTACTTCACACGGCATATAACGGAATCGAAGCGTTAAAAATGCTTAGAGATTCAGAATTGGAATTAATTCCTGATGTTATTTTACTGGATATAAACATGCCAAGAATGAACGGTATCGAATTCCTGAAAGTATTGCGGGAAGATAAAAAACTAAAAGATTTAAAAGTCTTTATCATGACAACATCGTCAGAGGAAATGGATCGTTCAGAAGCAGAAAAACTAGGAATATCAGGATACATTATAAAACCATTAAATTATAATGATAACACAAAAAGATCTGATTCTATGGATGCTTTTGTGCAATTTCATTTAAGGAAAATACTGTTTGATGACGGTATATAAGTAAAGTGTTTTGGTGTTTGAAAAAAAGAAGAAAACTAAAGATAAAGGGCTACCGTCTGGACACAAATAGTACAAATCAATTTTAAACACAAATTTCACTAATTTAATAGTTAGCTTCGTTTGTAAATTAATTTCAGAAACGAAAATTAGTAGCAATTAGTGGAATTCGTGCTTGTTTTTATACTTGTGTCCAGAAGTTAGGATAAAGGGACAGATTTTTTAAATCATTCTATAAAGAATTGGGAATATGAAAAAAACAAAAGAAATTAATACTTCGGAAGAACAGGATATTCTTGAATTTCCAATTGTGTCAGGAGAAAAACCATCACAATCCAGAAGTAAAAAAGAGGATCTGGAAGAATCTATTTTGACTGATGCAGAGTTTTTAAAAATTCTGATAAAGGTCAAAAATGGTAATTTTACGCAACGTTTCCCAACAGATCAGAATGGAATTAAAAGATCAATCTGCGATACCTTAAATGAAATTATCGATCTGAATGAACGTATGGTTTTTGAGTTTCAAAAGGTTGGAAAAAGTATTGGTAAACAAGGAAAACTGACCAATAGAGTTGCACTGGATGGCGCACGAGGTTCGTGGAGTTCCTGTGTTGATTCGGTAAATACACTGATCTCAGATTTGGTGCATCCAACGATTGAAATTGCACACGTAATTACTTCTGTGGCAAAAGGAAATTTGTCTCAGGAAATGCCACTTTCTATTGAAGGAAACCCATTGCAGGGAGAATTTCTCAGAATTGCAAAAGAGGTAAACGGAATGGTAAAACAGCTGAATCTGTTTTCGATGGAGGTTACGCGTGTGGCACGTGAGGTAGGTACAGAAGGAAAACTGGGAGGTCAGGCAAAAGTGAGAGGTGTAGGTGGCGTTTGGAAAGATTTGACCGACTCGGTAAATAAAATGGCAAGTAACTTAACGGGTCAGGTACGTAATATTGCCGATGTAACAACGGCAGTAGCAAAAGGGGATTTATCTAAAAAAATTACCGTTGACGTAAAAGGAGAAATCTTAGAATTAAAAAATACTATCAATACCATGGTGGATCAGCTGAATTCGTTTTCATCTGAGGTAACCCGTGTGGCGAGAGAGGTAGGAACCGAAGGAAAACTGGGAGGACAGGCTCAGGTAAAAGGAGTTGGAGGAACCTGGAAAGATTTAACCGATTCGGTAAATCAGATGGCATCCAACTTAACCGGACAAGTACGTAACATTGCCGATGTAACAACAGCGGTGGCAAAAGGAGATCTTTCGAAAAAAATTACAGTAGACGTAAAAGGAGAAATCCTTGAACTTAAAGATACGATCAACACGATGGTGGATCAGCTGAATTCCTTTTCTTCTGAGGTAACGCGTGTGGCAGTAGAGGTAGGTTCAGAAGGAAAACTCGGAGGTCAGGCAAAAGTGCGGGGAGTTGGTGGCGTTTGGAAAGATTTGACCGATTCGGTAAATCAAATGGCATCGAATCTGACAGGACAAGTAAGAAACATTGCCGAGGTAACAACAGCCGTGGCAAAAGGCGATTTATCCAAAAAAATTACAGTAAACGTTGCGGGGGAAATTCTCGAACTTAAAAATACGATTAACACCATGGTGGATCAGCTGAACTCCTTTGGTGCCGAGGTAACCCGTGTGGCACGTGAGGTAGGTTCAGAAGGAAAACTGGGAGGTCAGGCAAAAGTAAAAGGAGTTGGAGGAACCTGGAAAGATTTAACCGATTCGGTGAACCAGATGGCATCGAACTTAACCGGTCAGGTGCGTAATATTGCCGAGGTAACAACGGCGGTGGCCAATGGCGATTTATCTAAAAAGATTACGGCTGTCGCCGAAGGAGAAATCCTGGAGCTGAAGAAAACCATTAACACGATGGTGGATCAGCTGAACTCTTTTTCTTCTGAGGTAACCCGTGTGGCACTTGAGGTAGGTACCGAAGGAAAACTGGGAGGTCAGGCCAAAGTAAAAGGAGTTGGAGGAACCTGGAAAGATTTAACGGACTCTGTTAACCAGATGGCATCGAACTTAACAGGTCAGGTGCGTAACATTGCCGAGGTAACTACAGCGGTAGCTAAAGGCGATTTATCACGCCAGATTACCGTAGATACAAAAGGAGAGATCCTCGAGCTTAAAAACACCATTAATACGATGGTGGGCCAGCTTAACTCCTTTGCCTCTGAGGTAACTCGTGTAGCACGTGAGGTGGGTACCGAAGGAAAATTGGGAGGTCAGGCACAGGTGGAAGGTGTTGGTGGAACCTGGAAAGATTTAACGGATTCGGTGAACCAGATGGCATCCAACTTAACAGGTCAGGTGCGTAACATCGCCGAAGTAACGACAGCGGTAGCAAAAGGTGATTTATCGCTCCAGATTACGGTTGACGTAAAAGGAGAAATCTTAGAGCTTAAAAATACCATTAATACGATGGTGGATCAGCTTCGAGGCTTTGCTTCGGAGGTAACCCGTGTGTCCAGAGAGGTAGGAACGGAAGGAAAACTGGGAGGACAGGCAAATGTGCCGGGAGTTGCCGGAACCTGGAAAGATTTAACGGATTCGGTGAATCAAATGGCAGGAAACCTTACCGCTCAGGTACGTAATATTGCCGATGTGGCGATTGCGGTAGCGAACGGGGATATGTCCCGAAAAATTACCGTAGACGTTCGTGGAGAAATTCTGCAATTGAAAGAAACCCTGAACACGATGGTGGATCAGCTTCGTGAATTTGCTTCTGAGGTAACTCGTGTGGCGCGTGAGGTTGGTACAGAAGGAAAACTGGGAGGACAAGCAAATGTTCCCGGAGTTGCCGGAACCTGGAAAGATTTAACAGATTCGGTGAATCAGATGGCGGGTAACTTAACGACTCAGGTACGTAATATTGCCGAGGTAACGATTGCCGTGGCGAATGGAGATATGTCCAAAAAAATTACCGCGGACGTTCGTGGAGAAATCCTTCAATTGAAAGAAACAGTAAATACGATGGTGGATCAGCTTCGAAGTTTTGCTTCGGAGGTAACGCGTGTATCCAGAGAGGTAGGAACAGAAGGAAAACTGGGCGGACAAGCCTTCGTACCCGGAGTTGCGGGAACCTGGAAAGATTTAACGGATTCGGTGAATCAGATGGCATCCAACTTAACGGGACAGGTACGTAATATTGCTGACGTAACCAAAGCCGTAGCCAATGGTGACCTTTCGAAACAAATTACCGTTGACGTAAAAGGAGAAATTCTGGATTTGAAAAACACTTTCAACACGATGGTGGAACAGCTGAATTCCTTTTCATCTGAGGTAACCCGTGTGGCGCGTGAAGTGGGTACCGAAGGAAAACTGGGAGGACAGTCGGAAGTAAAAGGGGTTGCAGGAACCTGGAAAGATTTAACGGATTCGGTTAACTTAATGGCTTCGAATTTAACTTCTCAGGTACGTGGAATTGCAAAGGTTGTAACCTCCGTAGCAAAAGGAAATCTGAAACAAAAATTATCCATTGATGCCAAAGGCGAGGTAGCGCAATTAACCGATACGATCAACGAAATGATTGATACGCTGGCAACCTTCTCAGATCAGGTAACAACCGTGGCGCGGGAAGTAGGGGCAGAAGGAAAACTGGGAGGCCAGGCCAATGTGCCGGGAGCTTCCGGAACCTGGAAAAACTTAACCGAAAACGTAAATCAGCTGGCCGCGAATTTAACCACGCAGGTACGTGCGATTTCTGAGGTGGCTTCTGCGGTAACACAAGGGGATTTAACGCGAACGATTGGTGTTGAAGCAAAAGGTGAAGTAGAGGCACTTAAGGATACCATTAACCAAATGATTTCGAACCTGAAAGCAACAACGCTAAGAAATCAGGAACAAGACTGGCTGAAATCGAATTTGGCTAAGTTCACTCAAATGCTTCAGGGGCAAAAAGAACTGAATTCGGTTACCAAAAAGATCCTTTCTGAGTTGGCTACAGTAGTTACTGCACAACACGGCTTGTTCTATATTTTACAGGAAGATGAGAATTTTGAGGACTCAAAACTGAATTTAATTGCGTCATACGCTTATATCAAAAGAAAAAATTCACCAACGCAATACGCTATGGGAGAAGGTCTTATTGGTCAGGTGGCGATTGAGAAAGAAAGAATTATTTTGAGTAATGTTCCGAAAGATTATATTAGAATCAATTCGGGTCTGGGTTCTGCCAAGCCTCAGGATGTAATTATTTTGCCGGTTTTATTTGAAGGACAACTTAAAGCGGTTATTGAATTGGCTTCGCTTGATACTTTCAGTCAGACACACTTAGATTTCCTTGAAGGGTTGACAGAAAGTATCGGAATTGTATTGAATACGATCGAATCGAATTCAAGAACAGAAGAACTTTTGGTACAATCTCAATCTTTGGCAAGCGAGTTAAAAAGTCAACAGGAAGTACTGAAAAATACCAACGAAGAACTGGAAGAAAAAGCCTTTTTATTGGCGAATCAAAAAGAAGAAGTAGAGCTCAAAAACCAAGAGGTGGAGGTCGCCAGAAAAGCATTGGAAGAAAAAGCAGATCAGCTGACTTTAACATCCAAATACAAATCGGAATTCCTTGCGAATATGTCGCACGAGTTAAGAACACCGCTGAACAGTTTGCAGATTTTGGCCAACGAATTAATTGCGAACCGAGACGGAAATCTTTCAGAAAAACAAATTCAGTTTGCCAAAACGATCAATTCATGTGGAGACGATTTAATTCAGTTGATCAATGACATTCTGGATCTTTCGAAAATCGAATCCGGTTATATTTCTGTGGATTACCATCCGATTAGTTTTGACGAAATCAGCCGATTTGTGGAGTCTACATTTAATCCAATTGCCGAAGCAAAACATCTTCGTTTTAAAATCAGTATGGACGAACAACTTCCGGAGCTTATTGAAACCGATTCCCAACGATTAAATCAAATTCTGAAAAACTTGTTATCAAATTCTTTCAAGTTTACAGAAAAAGGAGAAGTACAATTAAAAATATACAAAGCCAATAACAACTGGAAAATGGCAAATTTCAGTCTGGATAAAGCAGAAGCCGTTGTGGCTTTTGAAATTTCAGACACCGGAATTGGAATTTCCAAAGAAAAACAAAATATCATATTTGAAGCTTTCCAACAGGCCGAAGGTTCCACCAGCCGTAAATATGGTGGAACTGGTTTGGGATTATCCATTAGTCGCGGACTTTCTGATTTATTGGGAGGAAGTATTGAATTGGAAAGTGAGACAAACATCGGAAGTAAATTTACACTCTTCCTTCCTTTGCAATATGTAGATATTTCTGAAATTATAGATATTGAAGTAGAAGAAGAAACGGATGTAAAAGGGCGTATTAAATCTTTGCCCTCTGAAAAATTCAACCGTTCTGATATTGATTTGTTTTTTGTTGATGAAATAGGCGATGACAGAACGGATATTAAGCCGGGTGATAAGATTTTACTGATCGCGGAAGACAATCTCACCTTTGCTAAAATTATGCTGGAGCAGGCGCATATCAACGGAATTAAAGCAATCGTGACCACAAAAGGAAATGATGTTATTGATTTTATCAATCAGTTTCATCCGCATGCCATTACAATGGACTTAAATATGCCGGATACCAGCGGATGGAAAATTCTGGATCGATTGAAAACCGATTTCAATTTGCGTCATATTCCGGTTTATATTATTTCTGGTGAAGACGAGCGAAATAAAGGATTGAAACGCGGTGCAAGAAACTTTTTCCTGAAACCGGTTAAGAACGATTCGCTGTCTTATCTTTTTAATGATATTCATGATTTTAAGAATAAAAAGATAAAAAATCTGTTAGTAGTAGATGATAATGAGCTTGAATTAAGCCGAATAATAAATGCTGTTGATGGTGAGGATATTATAATATCGAGCGCTAAAACGGCCGGTGAAGCGGTTGCATTAATTCAGGAAAAATCATTTGATTGCATTATCTTAGATTTGGTTTTACCAGATGCAGACGGACTTGATATTATTACAGATTTGGAGAATAATATTGCCGGACAGGAAACGGCTATAATTATACATTCGGCTGGCGATGTTACAAAAAAACAAAGGCTAAAACTAAATAGATTTGCGCATAGTATCATTACAAAAAGCGCGGGTTCTATGGAGGAATTGATCGATCAGACTGCTTTGTTTATGCACCGTGTTCATAAGGAACTTCCTGAAGAAATGAAAGAAATTATCGAATCATTTTACTTAAAAGAAGATGTTTTGCCGGGTAAAAAAGTATTATTGGTTGATGATGATGTACGTAATCTTTTTGCCTTAACAACAGCTTTAGAACGATACGGATTGGATGTAATTAGTGCCGAAAGTGGTCAGGAAGCGATTGATATTCTAAATGAGAATAAAGACATAAATATTGTTTTGATGGATATTATGATGCCGGAAATGGATGGTTACGAAACCATGAAACGCATTCGTAAAGATGTCCGACATAAAGATCTTACCATTATTGCCGTAACTGCAAAAGCAATGAAAGGCGACAGACAGCGTTGTATAGAATCAGGAGCTTCAGATTATATGACAAAACCTGTAAACGTTGAACAATTGTCTTCATTAATGCGTGTGTGGCTTAAATAACAATTTCATATTCAATTTAAAACAAGAATGGGAGACGCAATTAAAATCTTAATAGTCGATGACAAAAAGGAAAACCTACTTTCTTTACAAGTCATTCTGGCTGACCGTGGTTATCAGTTTGTTGAAGCGACATCAGGGAAAGATGCTTTGCGGATTCTGCTGAAAAATCAGGATTTTGCTATTATACTTATGGATGTTCAAATGCCATTGATGGATGGTTTTGAAACCGCCGAATTGATTCGGCAAAGCGAAAAATTAAAACATGTTCCTATTATTTTTTTAACCGCGAACATGAATACCAATGAATACATTTTCAAAGGGTATCAATCTGGTGCTGTTGACTATATGATTAAACCGCTGTCACCGGAAATATTGCAGGCAAAAGTGATGGTTTTCACCGAATTGTTCCGAAAAAATCAGGAACTAAGAAAGAAGGAAGAAGAAACCCATGCGCTGAACGAAATGATTTTAAAAGCCAATAAAGAACTTGCTTCTCAATATGCAGCGATAGAAAAACATGCCGATGAATTGAAAAAGAAGAACATGGAACTTGATGCCTTTACGTATATATCAAGCCACGATTTGCAAGAGCCGTTGCGTAAAATTCAGACTTTTGCCAATCTTATTATGTCTAATGAATATGCTAATTTATCTGATGATGGTAAAACGAAATTTGACCGAATTTTGTATTCCTGTAACAGAATGCGCGAATTGATAAATAGTCTTCTTACTTTCTCCAGAGCTACTTTGGTTGACAGAAGATATGAAACAGTCGATTTGTATACTATTATTAAAGATGTAAAAGAGGCGCTGCATGAAAATTTAAGTGAAAAAGGAGCTACGATTATAACGGATTTTCATGATACCGCCAAAGTTATTCCTTTTCAGTTTGTGCAGTTAATGGAGAACCTGATTCATAACTCTATCAAATTTGCAAAAATTGAAACACCATTAGAAATTACGATAAAAAGCCGTTTGGTTTATGGTTCTGATTTGCAAATAGAAAACTTGTCGACAGCCGTAAATTATTGTCACATTAGTTTTGTCGATAACGGAATTGGATTTGAACCCCAACACAGCGAGAAAATCTTTGGTGTTTTTCAGAAGTTGCACGGCAGAGATGTCTACGAAGGAACCGGAATTGGACTCGCAATCGTCAAGAAAATAGTCGAAAACCACAATGGTCATATTGATGCCCTTGGTGAACCGATGCAGGGTGCAACTTTTAATATTTACATTCCGTATTAAAGAGATGAGGTATATGGATTTTCTTGTTTTAGCATACGATTAATTTTGCAAATAAATATTTCAGGACTTTAGTTTAATATTTTTTAAAGTAAAGTGTCTGATATTGTGATTTTTATATTACTTTTAAGGTGTAAGACTCTAAACTTTTATGATATGAAAAACAAAATTTTAAAAGGATTATTATTAGGAAGTGTGTTAGTTTCAATGTTAGCCTGTAACACTAAGAAGGAGGAAGAAAAACCCGCCGTAGTAGTGGATAAAGAGCAAATAAAAAAGGAAATTCAGGCAAAAGAAGATGAATTTGCGGCAACTTATAATTCGGGTGAGGTCAAGAAAATTGGTTATTATGCTGATGACGCTATAAGTTATTATCAACACAAAAAACCATTAGTTGGTAAAGAAGCCATTTCTGAATTTTTGATTTCTGATTTGGTCTCAAATTCCAACATAATTTCTTTTAAAACAAATGATGTTTTTGTTTCAAACGATGGAAATCAGGTAGTTGAAAGTGGCGCTTACACGGTAACAGACTCCGTTAGTAAAAGCGTTATTAATAGCGGAAACTATCTTAGTTTATTCGAAAAAAGAGACGGTAAATATGTTTGTGTCAGAGATATGAGCGCTTCAGATATGGAAGTAAAATAAAGACATCAAATTTAAAGATAAAAACAAATGGACTAAAAC
>NZ_MUGV01000004.1:0-200271 GCF_002217275.1 Flavobacterium frigidimaris | reverse complement strand
AGAATAGAGAATAGAGAATAGAATATAGAATATAGAATATAGAAAATATAAAAATAGATTTTGAGATAAAAGGTTTAGAGTTTAATTTAAAAATGATTAAAATGAAACATGTTTTATTATTGATTTGTATCGGTGCTTTCAGTTTTAATAATCTACAAGCACAAAAAGTTATTCATCCCAACCACAATAACAATGTCAAAGCGGGGAGTTGGCGTGATTTAGGAACGGTTCATGCCAAACATACGGCAGATCATGATGCACTTAACGTGCCCGGACCACATGATTATTACAGAAAAATTAAATTTAAAGTGACTGATTCACCTGTAAACATTCAAAGATTAGTTGTTCGTTATGATGATGGAGCACCAGAAAACATCAATACCAGAGTAGAAATTCCTAAAGGTGGTGAAAGCAGGGTAATTGATTTGAAAGGTGGTAAAAGAAAATTAAAATCAATTGAATTCTGGTATGATACTAAAGGCTTTTTAAATGGTAAAGCTGATGTTACAGTATTTGGAATGAAGTAGAATCACAATTTACATAAAAAACAAAAGCTCCTAAATAGGAGCTTTTGTTTTTTATGTATGTGTCTAATTACTGTCCTAATCCCACATTTTTAGGTGGAAATTTTTTGAAAGTTGCCGCATGTAATTTGGCTTCGGCTGCTAGAGAAGCGGTCCAGGCATTAAGCGCATGACCCATAACGCGATATTCTTTAGGATCAACATAAAGGTTAAACAACCATGGCGCCAATCCTGTTTTAGTAACTGTAGACTGATCAATCATTAAATGGGCATCTTCAGAATCAGTTACATTAAAATACATTTTATATTCATGAAGACGAATTGCCATCAATTGTGTTTCTACCCAAGTATAAACGCGATCACGATTCGAAAGGCCGTTATCAGCTAACAGGAAAGAAGTTTGATTAATACCATCAATAGGTCGGTCTGTTGGAACTTTATCAATCGCGCCACCAATAAAGGCTGAGGTGTTGTACAAATCCATTAAATCAAATAGTTGTGCACTTTGTCTTCCTGGTGTAATCATGCCTTTCCAGTACGCAACACCCGGAACACGTGTTCCACCTTCCCAGGCTGAACCTTTTGAGCCTCTAAAAGGAGTATATCCACCATCTGGCCAGGAATCCATTTGTGGTCCGTTATCAGAGGTAATGAAGATAAAAGTGTTTTCAAGCAAACCGTTTTTCTCTAATTCAGCTACTAATTCCCCAATAATTGCATCTACTTCTACAACTGCATCTTTGTACGGATACTTACTGTCGCTTTTTCCTTCAAATCTTTTAGAAGCAAAATTATCAGTATGTACTTTCATAAAAGCATGTTCAAGGAAGAAAGGCTCTCCGGATTTGGCAAATTCCTGTATTTTTTTGATCGAAAAAGCTTCCAGTCTTTCATCGGCTTCTGCGATATCGTCTGTGCTTTTGGTGGCAATTACCAATTCTTCTTTTCCGCCTTTTTTACCGTGAACCAAATCTTTAGAAGCGCCCATTTTGTTGTAAGCTTCTAATTTAAAAGGATCCAGAACCAAATCAGGATAACGTCGTTTATCAAAAGACTGTGTAATTTCTTTTTCTGCGGCATAATAACCGTAATATTCATCAAATCCAATCTCAAACGGACGCATTCCCTCTAATTCACCTACGTGCCATTTTCCTGTCAAAACAGTTTTATAACCAGACTGACTAAGTATTTTTGGTAAACTAATTTCATCTGCCCACGGATTGGCTGTTAAAACATCCCCAGCCAAAATCGGCCTTGTTAATCCGGTTCTTGCCGGAATACGCCCAGTAAGAATTGCCGAGCGGGTGGGAGTACAAGTTGGTTGCGAATAAGTAGAAGTTAATAACAAACCTTCGCGTGCCAAACGGTCCATATTGGGTGTTGCGGCTCCAATAGAAGCACCACCACCATTAAATCCAGGATCCCCAAATCCCATATCATCAATTAAGAACCACACAATATTGGGTTTCTTGCCTGTTTTCTTTTTTAGCGCTGCGAGTTTATCAATAGCAATTTTCTCCTGATCCGGATTTGGAACTGCTGGCTGCCAATTTTCTTTCCCTGCAATAGGTTTCGCTTTGCTAAGTGGTGTAGCCTGTGCACTACTTTTCTGAATGCAGCAAACTAAAAAAAAGACAAATAAAATTCCCTGAGTAAAGTTTCTTTTTACCATAATTTTTAAATGTTTAGATTTTACTTTAAATTTTTGTTTTTGATTAATGGTATCGATTTTTTATTGTTCCTGTTTGGTTCCTGAAAATAATGTAGGGAGATTGGTAATTTTAGGTCGAATTTTAAAAATGATTAATTCTTTAGTAAATATATTGACTAAAAATTATCAACTTGAAAAATCTCATGTTTTAGAGGTTTCAAATTATAAAATGCAACCAAAATTTGGGCAAAAGAGGATTAATAGGTACTGTTATTGAGTCATTCTTCTATATTTCTATTACTAATGAAAGTTAAGGTAAGGCAATATTCATCAAGTATTAATTTAATTTTTGAAAAGCTATGATAACAAATAACCGAATGAAAACAGGTGCTGCAGCAGTTGCTATCATTTACATACTAGTGCAAACTTTTCAATGGTGGGTTTTTGAAAAAGTGCCAGATACAGGAAACACAATTAACGATTTTCTAAGTGGTGGAAATAATCTTAATATTTACAGATCCTGGCTGATGCTTCTGAGTATGTTCGGGCTCTTGTATTTGTTTTTCACCATTTGTTTTGAAGATTTTACTCAAAATAAGGGTTGGCGAATTCTTGCCTTTTCAGGATTTTTTATCTTTTGCTTCTTAGAATTGTTTATTCGCTCGATCGAACTGTTCTTTGTTCAGGGATACCTGGTCGATACTTATGCAACTGCAAATACTGAAGATCGTGCCATTATTATTAAAACGGTTATATCAATTCAGCAGCTGTGGTGGGCGCTTTATTTTCCACTTGGACTTTCTCAATTATTAGCAAGTAGTATTCTTGCAGGTTTATACTTAAAATCTACCGGAATAGATCGTTTGATCAAGGTTATTTTTATTATCAACGGTTGTCGATTGTTTATTCGAATGCTGGATTCTTATCTTCATATTGACATTTTAGGCATAAGCACTTTATTAAATGACGAATTGTACCTGCCATTGGTGATAATTATGTTTGGATTGAAAGCTATTTGGCTGGTAAAAAAGGCTAGATTGATTATGTAATGTCTTTTTTATAATAAGACTAAAATACGCCAGATTGATTCTGGCTTATTTTAGTTCAGTTGTGTTTTATTTTTATTTTTATTTTCCAGTAAAAATAAACCGTAAAAATAGTTATCAAGACCATAATCCATACAACCGGGGTACTGAAAAAGCTTTGGTAACTTCTGCCATTTGGTATTTCTATAAAAGGTACTGTGATAAGAAAATCCAATAACAAAGCTGTTCCTGATAGTACAAATCCAACTATCATTCCGTTGGTTTTATATTTTTTTTTATAATAAAACTGAGCTGCCAGAAAAGCATAGAATAAAAGGCAAATCATAACAATGAAAGCTTGTACTAAAAAGAGATCTTTAATTATCGGAATCTTTCCCAAAACATAGAAAGTTACACTAACACAAGTCCAAACGAATAAACCAGACAATATTCCAGAAAAACATTCGATTTAATTTTGAGATACGGTCTGATTCCAAACTCCGGTTTTAGCCGTTTCTAATGCATAAGCAGCAAAATCTTTGGCTTTTTTGCCTAAAACCTTTTCGATATCGGATGTAATAGATGAATTTCGGCCATCTAAAACTTGTTCAAATAAATAGTTTACCAGCCAAATATGATCTTCGGGAACCTGATATTCTCGCAGCTTCTGAATATATTCTTCTAAAGTTAAAGACTGAAAAGCGATTTCTCTTCCGGCGGCTTTTGCAATTTCGGCAATAGCTTCCTGAAATGTCAAGAGTCTTGGGCCTGTAAGTTCATAGATTTGTCCGTTGTGTTTTTCCTCTAAAAGAGATGTCACAATTACATCCGCAATATCATCGGCATCTGTAAAAGGTTCTAATGCTTCTGCTCTTGGTAATGCAACGTAACCTGCTAGTATTGGTTCCAGAAAGAAGCTTTCGTTAAAGTTTTGGTTGAACCAGCTTGCGCGTACGATTGTCCATTTTTTGGCATTGGTTTTTACTATTTCTTCACAAACTTGCGCTTCTTTTTCACCTCTTCCGGAAAGTAAGACCATTTTCTGAACGCCCATTTGAGTTGCCAAACGACTAAAAAGCTGAATAGCGGTTGTTGCGGATGGAATAGCTAAATCTGGCTGGTAACTAATATAAACGGCATCTATGTCCTGAAGTGCCGCTTGCCAGGTTTCGGGTTTTTCCCAGTCAAACGGAACGGCAGCAGATCGCGAACCTGCGCGAACTTCGACATCAGTATTATGTTTTAATCTTTCCAATACCCTGCTTCCTGTTTTCCCGTTGGCGCCCAGAACTAAAATTTTTGTAGTTTTCATATCAATTCGTTTTAAGTGATTAACTGATACAAATTTGGTTTGATTAAAACGAAATCATTTGTCGGAAAAGAATTAAGATTTGTTTGAAAGGAATTGTTGTTTGACGTCATTCGGTCGTGTGCCGAATTTAGTATAAAAGGCATTCGAGAACGAACTCAAACTTTCATAACCGACTTCCCAGGCCGATTCCTGTACGGTTTTTTCGCTGTCGCGGAGTAGTTCATAGGCTTTATGCAGTCTTTCTTCCTGAATGTATTTGAAAACCGGAATTCCGAAAAGCTCTTTAAAATTCTTTTTCAGTTTATTGCTGTTGAGGCCCACCATTTTGGATAATTCGGTAATCGATGGCGGTTTAGAATAATGAGTGGTAACAATTTCCTTGGCGTGATAAAGTTTGTTTTTGTCGTATTCCGATAAATCCGCTTTTTTGTCTGTGGTCAGCAAGGCAAAAAAATGGGCTAAAAGTTCGTTGACCTGGCTTTTTAAAAATAGCAGTCGGGTAGTGCCGGTGTACGAAGTATTGAAGATTTTCTGAACAGCCAATTGCATATCCAATGTCATGTAAAATGCCGGACCTTTTACAAAATGCTCTTTTGGATGCATCAAATACGATAGATGGTTTTCGAAGATTTCTTTTTCAGCCTTAGGCAACGAGTTAATGTATTTAAGTTTGGCAAAAACACTGATCGACTGCAACGGTTTGTCCGGTTCGATTTTATGGGCAAATTCTACTTTCTGATTCCCAAAGAAACAAATAGCCAAACCGGTAGTATTCGTGAGGTATTTGGTTTGATTGTTATGTTTGATTTCCAATTCGACATTGCCCGAACCGTAAAAAGCAAAACCAATGGAATCGCCGTCAATTTCGCATTTCTCCACTACTGTTTTTGTCGCGTAAGACTGCTCAATTAAAACAATAAAATCATTTACTTCCAGAATATCTGTTGTCATACTAATCAGGATGTTTTGATAAAAGTATGAAAAGTTGCTGTTTAAGGAATTAAAAATTTAGAATTAAAAATTAAAAATCTGCCAAATCTGCTGAATCTGCGTGAGAAAAAAATTAAACACATAGAAACATAGTTTTTGTGTCTAAAAATAAGGTAATGGAAAGAAACTAGTTTCTCACACATAGCTTTGCGTTTTTAAGGAATTAGAAATTAAAAATCTGCCGAATGTGCTAAATCTGCGTGAGAAAAAAATTAAACACATAGAGAACATAGGTTTTATGTCTAAAAAAAGGAAATGGAAAGAAACTAGTTTCTAACACATAGCTTTGCGTTTTTAAGGAATTAAAAATCTGCCGAATCTGCTAAATCTGCGTGAGAAAAAAATTAAACACATAGAAACATAGTTTTTGTGTCTAAAAAGAAGGTAATGGAAAGAAACTAGTTTCTCACACATAGCTTTGCGTTTTTAAGGAATTAGAAATTAAAAATCTGCTTAAATCTTTTTAAATCTGCGTGAAAAAAATTATACACATAGCTATGTGTTTTTAGACAAATGAAATGCCTTTTTTAAGCGTTTACAAAGTCTATGTCTCTATGTGTTTAAAATAACCTAGTTTTTCAAATGAAATTTAGTCTTATTAAAATTCTTCGATTTAATAATTTTCCCTTTATCTGTAATCATAATCCAACGGTATTCCGGATATTTAGTGATGAGTTTGATTCCGGCTTCTTTTCCTAAAACCATGATCGAAGTACTAAATCCATTGGCCGTTTCGGCATTGGGACCAAAAACAGAAACACTGCAAAGTCCGGTAGAAGGATATCCGGTCGCAGGATTGATGATGTGCGAATATCTTTTGCCATCTAAAACCACAAATTTCTCGTAACTCCCGGAAGTCGTTACCGCTCCATCGTGCAACGGAACAACGGCAAAAAGTTTATCGGTCTGAAAAGGATTCGTCATGCCAATGTTCCAGTCTTTGCCATTCGGTTGTTTTCCCCAAACGGTCATATCTCCGGTGGCGTTTACAATTCCGGCTTTTATGCCTTTGGAAAGCATTATATCTTTGCATTTATTAGTCGCATATCCTTCGCCTAAAGCGCCAAATCCAATTTTCATTCCTTTTAATTTCAGGAAAATAGTCGATTGAGTGCTGTCTAAAATGATGTTTTTGTAACCAACTTTCTCTACTGATTTTTTTATGGCTTCCGCCGAAGGCATTTCGGTCATCGAGCCGTCAAATTTCCAAATACGGTCCATGGCCGCAAAACTGATATCGAAAGCACCGTTGGTAATTTCAGAAAAATGCAACGCTCTTTTGGTGAGTTCAAAAACTTCTTTATCCACTTTTACAGGACGAAATCCCGCATTCTGATTGACTTCTGAAACTTGCGAAGTAGATTTCCAGTCTGAAATGAGGTTTTCGATTCGGGTGATTTCGGCAATAATTTCATCAATTGATTTTTCTGCTGTCAGAGAATCGTTTGCTACAATCGAAATGTCAAATCGGCCTCCCATAAGCATTGTGGTTCTTTTTCGGAGCGTTTGGGCTTCAGCATTGAAAGCGCAAACCAGTACTAAAAGGAACAGGAATGGATTATATTTACATTGCATATTATTCGTTGTGTTTAGTTTTTTAACACATAGAAAAACATAGGTTTTATGTGTCAAAAAGGATATGGAAAGAAACTAGTTTCTCACACATAGCTATGCGTTTAATAAATTAAAAATTTAGAATTAAAAATTAAAAATTAAAAATCTGCTAAATCTGCGTGACAAAAATTAAACATATAGAAACATATTTTTTATGTCTAAAAAAAGGAAATTTAAAAAACTAATTTTTATACAAAGCTATGTGTTTTAAAATCAATGAAATGCCTTTTTTAAGCGGCTTCAAAGCTATGTTTCTATGTGTTTAAAATTTCAGACTTTAAATTTAATAACAATCCGTCAATACTTGACCCTTGTTTTTATAATCGCTTAGTTGTTTGTTTTTCTCTACTAATAAAGTTTCAAGAGTCGCTTCAACATCTTTTTGCATGGCCAATGAACCACAAATCATAATTACGCCATTATTTTCTAATAAATCCAGAAAAAAGTCAGCATCACGTTTGATTAAATCCATTACATAATAATGATTTTCTTCCTGCGATAAAGCCAAATGGAAACTTTGCAAATGTTGTTTCTGCATCATTTGGGATGCGAAGGTTTTATAACCTGTAACCGTTTCCGTTTCCATTCGGAAGCCGGCGTATAAATGTGTTTCGGTTTTTTTCTTGTTTTGTTCGATCATTCCAAGGAAAGGCGCAATTCCGGTTCCGTTGGAGATAAAAGCCACTTTAGAAGCTTTCTTTGGTAAATGAAAAGCATGATTATTAATGATTCTAGCCTTAATGACATTACCAGGTTTCAGCTCATTCAAAAAGCCGGAGCCCAATCCATTAGGATGTAATTTGACAACCAATTGAATGTTGCCGGAATGATTTCCAATAGAGTAGAGGCGCTCTCTGGTGTCATTGGCAGGATAAATAGCCAGTAAGTCGCCAGAAGTAAATTTGGCTCTCATATTGGCACGAAGCGTAATAATAAAAGTATGTTCTGTTTCAGAAATTGCCGTTTTGTCTAAAACCATTAATTTCTGCAAACCTTTTGGCGCATGATTGTATAAAGAAGGCGTTGTCGATAATGAAATTCCGGTCTTGGCACTCCACAATTTAATCCACTCTACAAATTCCACAGCTGATTTGTCGTTGACAGTCTGTAAATCCAGAAAACGTTCTGCCCAATTTTGTTCTTCTAAAAGTTCATTAATTTCACGGGCAAAACCACAAAAATTAGCGTAAGCTTTCGAACCAAATCCGACAACAGAAAAATTGATTTTGTGTTGTTGCTTGTGTTTCTTTAAAAGGGAAATAAATTTCTTCCCATTAGATGGGGCATCTCCCAATCCGTGTGTAGAAGAAAAAACGATAATATGTGCTGCTTTCGGAAAAACAGTATAACTATTCAATTCGGTTAAAAAAGCCTTTTCACCGGCGGCATTCAGTTGTTTCTGAATCGCATTGGCAAATCTAAGTGAACTTCCATTTTCAGAACCAGCCAGTAAAATGTATTTACTTTCGTTGGCTTTGAATTTGTTTTTAATTCGGCTTGACCTTCTTTTTAATGTCATCGCAAAACCGGAGTAGATAAAAAAGAGAATATTAGCAGCGGCAAGAGCAAGAACCAAAGCCCAGATCGCGTTTATTCTTCCGGTATGGAGATCTAAACTCAAATCGGCAAATTGAGCTGTCATTGGAGCGCGTTTTTCGCTAATTACTTCACCTGTAACCTGATTCACTTCAATTTCGCGGTCTTTTAATGTTATGATATAGTATTCTTCAGGATCATCAGTAAAAGGGAATTCGATTTTCTTTACATCTGTCAAAAGTGTCGTCTTGAAAATATTGACAGCTTTTTTGGCAGGCACAATGGTTTCTGATTTTTCTTTTTGCTCTTTTTTATCCATGAAAAAGTTAAACCTTTCCAGCGATAAATACGTGCCTGTAAGCGCAATAACCAAAATCGGAATTAAAGCCAATCGGCCTAAAACAACATGATAATACTGAGCAAAATATTCTTTAATTACTTTCGAAAAGAAATTGCGGATTCCTTTTTGTCTTTTTAAAACCAAAACAAATCCTGAAATAGCAATTAAGAATAATAAAAAGGAAATAACACCCACAAAAAAACGACCCGCTTCATGCAAAAATAAAGAACGATGAAGGCTCGTGATCCATTGAATAAACTCAGTTTTCTTGACCGGAGTTCCTGACTTTTTTCCTGTTTTAACATCAACATAAGCATTGATGTCATTCCCGTCCTGATCGATAGCCTGCAGTGTTACAAACTTGTTGTAATCAACAGTTAATTCTGTCATTTCAGAATAATTCTTTTTTAGTACAGGAAGCGTTTCTCCTAAAGTAATTTTATCAAAATTTTCGATTTTGTACGGAAGTGTTTTTTCCTGTACAGCATCAACGGCCAGGATAATACCTGTTACCGATGCCAAAATTAAAAATAAAGAAGAAACCAAAGCCAAAGCCAGGTGAGAGGAACGCCAAAAAGAAAGAGTCATGAAGTAGTATGCTAAAAAGTAAATAAGCTTTGTCAAAGTTTTAAACTTTAACAAAGCTATGTTTTTTATGTATTATATTTTATTTAATCTTACGTATCTGATGTATCCTTTTCCTTCTGTTTTGTCAGCAAGACCTTCAGTTGTAAGTGGAATTTCAGCATCACTTATATGATACTTTTGATCTTCAACAGCCGACTCAAATCGTAGTTTATATCCTTTATTGATTTTAGAATCATCAATCTCAAATGTGGTAATGCTACGATCGCCACCAGTTACAGATGCTCCGCTAATCGCACTAACATCTTCGTGTTTTTGAGTCTGAAATTTATTCCACTCCTTCAATGATTTGTACCATTTTTTGTCATCACCCATTACATAAAGCGTTTTTTCGTATTCTCCTTTTGGATTAATAAGTGAAACGACAATATAAGCTCCTTCGCCCATATAATTGGCCATTTGCAGCATACATTTGTATTTGCTTTGCGCAACAGATTGGAAAGAAACGATACAGATTAATGAAGCAGTTAAGGCTATTTTGAATATTGATTTCATGTTTTGAAATTATGAATTGTGAATGTGAATATGAATTGTGAAATGTGAAATGTGAAATGTGAATTGTGAAATGTGATTCTACATTCACTTCTAACATCTCACATTTTACATCTTACTTTTAACCTATTTTAAAAATTCGATTGATATATTTTGTTTTGTCAAAGACTCGTTTTCTTTTGCAAGAGCGTAGGCACTTTCGTCAAATTCCGTTTTAATGTCTTTTTTAGCGCCACTTGAAATTAGATATTTTAAGATTTCATCGTTTTTAGAAATCATGGCCGCTTTATGTAAAGCCGTCATACCATCTTTGTTTTTGGCATTGACATCAATGTTTAAAGAAGCTAATTTTTTCAACAAAGTTAAATCATTTTTTAGAACAGCTAAATGATATAAAGTGTTACCATCTTTTTGAGCAGCAGCAAGATTCAAACCTTTGTCTTGTAATAATTTTACTTTCGCTTCAAAAGGATCTTGCCCTTTCGATGCTTCAGGACGATACGATTGAATTAGATATACACCTAAATTATTACCGTCTTTATCCGTAACATTTACAGCTGCACCTTTGTTTAAAAGAAGCGCGACATTTTCAGGAGTTCCAGATTTTACAGCCAGTGTTAAGGCCGATTCTCCTTTTACATTTTTCAAATTAATATCTTTCGCAGCAGGAAGTAACAATTCTAATGCACCATTTTCTCTTGCTCCGGCAGCGATCATAAATGGAGTATTTCCATCTTTGTTTACTTTATTGGCATCTGCACCTTTTGCAAGGAAATAACTGATAATTTCTTTCTGATTTGGTTTTCCTGCCAAAGCGTGAAGAATAGTTTCTCCTGATTTGTTTACTGCGGTAGGTTTTAGTTTTACTTCTTCAACTAAATATTTATAGGCTTCCAATGAAGTAGTTTCTCTACGGCTTCCCTGTGCCGCAAAAAACAAGGCATTGTCGGTCGCTTTGATTCCTTTTGAAGCAATTTTTTTCAATAAATCAATATTTCCAATTCTTGCAGCATAATTAAAAGCTGTATTTCCATTGTTATCTACATCTTTAAGAGACATTCCTTTTTTAGTGAAATATTCTGCAGTAGTCAGGTTTTTATCGAAAGGAATCGTTAGTAGCAATAAATTTGCCCCATCGTTATATTTTTTCTTCGGATTTAATCCTGCCTTGAAGAAGGCCTCATATAAAGCCGGATCAATTTGCCCGTTTGCAGCAGCAAAATCAGCCGGAGTAGCAGCGTGACTGTCTTCAGTATTAATATCAGAACCTTTTGCAATTAGATATTCTACTATTTCTACATTTCCTCTATAAGCAGCCCAATGCAGATAAATACGATTGTCGTGTGTCGGTTTATTAATTGGATTTCCAGGTTGGTCAAGCAAAAACTTTATCGTTGTATTGGGAGCATCATTATTAATAGCAATAACAACAACATCAAATGCATTTGCATTTGCTTCTGCCGGATTACTTCCTTTTGCGATTTCTGCTTTTACGGTTTCTACTGTTGGTGCAGTTTTCCAAAAAGAGGCTTCCAATAAAGTATTCTTTTGCTGAGCATTAGAAAATAAGGCAGCAACTAACGCAATTGAAATGAAAAGTTTCTTTTTCATATTTAGAATTTTACAATTTTTAAAATAGTTTGGTTATGTCTTTTACTTCTTCAAAAAATGCTTTCAAAGCAATCTATTTAGAATAAATAAAAATAACGCAAATGTAAAAATAAATATTAGTAAGACAATTTTATTTGGACAACAAAATCAATCTTAATTGACTCTTAAGATTATTAAATTTTAAAAAGGTTTAATTTTTAAAATGAAATTCTTTTAGTGTCATATCGTAATTATTTAATTCTCAATAACGATATATAGTTTTTTATTTTCTTTTAATTAAATTTAAATCATTGATTATTAGTTATTTGCGTTAAAGGCATTATTCTAGCCTGTGAGTTGGCATAACAAACTAATAACGACTTTATGCAAACAGAAAATCCAAAAACAATTCTTTTTATCACGGGAGCTTTTGTGAGTAATGAATCTTGGAACGATTGGCGAGATTTTTATGAAGCTAAGGGATATAAGACAATTGCTCCACCGTGGCCACATAAAAATGATACAGCAGAAAAACTTCGCCAGCGCCATCCAGATCCTGAGGTAGCAGGAATTCGACTGCAACAACTCATCGAATATTTTGAAGAGATTGCTGGCTCTCTGGCAGAAAAACCAATTATTATTGGCCATTCTTTGGGTGGGTTAATTGGGCAGATTTTAAATCAAAAGGGATTGGCCGCTGCAGTCGTTGCCATTCATTCTGTTCCTCCACAGGGAATTATGTCTTTCAAATTTTCATTTCTAAAAGCCGGCTGGGGACCGTTAGGATTTTTTACTTCATCTAAAAAGACCTTTTTAATGAGTTTTTCGCAATGGCAATATGCTTTTACCAATGGTTTGTCTTTTGAACTGCAGAAGAAAGGATATGAAGAATTGGCTATTCCCGAATCAAAACTGGTTGTTCGCGACACGATTACAGCTGTAGCCAAAGTTGATTTCTCTAAACCGCATCGTCCTTTACTATTTATAGCAGGCGATAATGATCACACAATTCCGTATCAGCTAAATCAGCAAAATTTTAAAAAATATACTGATAAAAACTCGGTTACGAATTATAAACTTTTCTCTGGCCGAAACCATTTTGTTTTAGGACAACCCGGCTGGCAGGAAATCGCTATTTATATTTTGAACTGGCTTGATAATGTAGAGTAAAGAGTCAAGAGTCAAGAGTCAAGAGTCAAGAGTCAAGAGTAAAGAGTCAAGAGTAAAGAGTAAAGAGTAAAGAGTCAAGAGTCAAGAGTCAAGAGTAAAGAGTAAAGAGTAAAGAGTAAAGAGTAAAGAGTCAAGAGTCAAGAATAAAGAATATAGAGTAAACAATTCACAATTCACAATTCACAATTAAAAATAACCACTTTAAATCTAAAATTATGAAATCAGTTTCCAACCAAAATGCAAGATCAAAAAGCACAAGCACTTTTTTAGGTCTTTTAGTAATTAGTTTTTTTATGCTTGTTTCCTGTAATAAAAAGGCAGAACCAATAGCAGCAGTAGAGGATACAAAAGTCACTACTGATTCGGCAACTGTTAAGCCTGCTGATCCTCCGGCTAATTTTAAACATGCGACGGCTTTTGTAAACGGGGTTAATATTCATTATGTAATTGGCGGTAAAGGAGAACCACTTGTATTAGTGCATGGTTTTGGTCAAAACTGGTACATGTGGAATCGTTTGCTTCCGGAACTTTCTAAACATTTCACGGTTATCGCACCTGATTTAAGAGGAGTAGGCGAGTCAGACAAACCGGAATCAGGTTATGATAAAAAAACAATGGCTACGGATATTCACGAGTTAGTGAAAAAACTCGGTTATACCAACATCAATTTGGCTGGCCACGATATCGGACTTATGGTAGCTTATGCTTATGCGGCGCAATACGGTAGCGAAGTTAAAAAACTGGCTTTAATGGATGCTTTACTTCCTGGTGTTGAGCCAGTTTGGTCACAGGTTTCGGCTTCAGCATGGTGGTTTGGATTTTTTGCATGGCCCGCTTCCGGAGATATCGTAAAAGGAAAAGAAAAGGAGTTTTTAGTTAATTTCTGGCCAATGGTAGGACATGTTAAGGATCCTTTTACACCTGAAGAAACGGCTGAATTTGTAAGAGCTTATGCTGTTAAAGACGGAGCAAAATCTACTTTTAAATGGTTTGGAGCTTTCCCTCAGGACGGAAAAGACAATTTGGTTTTCATGAAAACAAAACTAAAAATGCCTTTGTTGGCCATGGGTGGGGAATATTTTGCAGCGGCATTCCTAAAAGAGCATTCTAAATTAGTAGCCGAAAATGTAACCGAATCTAAGATTGCAGGTTCAGGACACTGGCTGGTTCAGGAAAATACAGCTCAGGTTCAAAAAGATCTATTGGCCTTTTTTCTTGCGAAATAAGCGCTTTAAGAATCGATAAACGCACGAATTAAATATAAAAAAATGAAACGAATTTTTGTATTACTATTATTATTCCTGGGGCTGTCAGCGCAGTCTCAGGAAAAAGCCGATCTGATTATTTTTAATGGAAAAATTGCAACAATGCAAAAATCCGGCGAATTTGTTCAGGCAATTGCTTCTAAAAGCGGGATTATTTTGGCGACAGGAACATCAAAAGAAATGCTGGACAACTATAAAACAGGGACTACGCAAACTATTGACGCCAAAGGTAAAACGGTTGTTCCGGGTTTAAATGACAGTCATATGCACGTAATTCGGGAAGGACTTAATTATAATTCCGAATTACGTTGGGATGGTGTTAAAACACTAAAAAGAGCGATGGAAATGCTGAAAGAACAAGCCGCCAGAACGCCACCCGGTGTTTGGATAAAAGTAATTGGCGGCTGGAATGAATTCGGATTTGAAGAAAAAAGACAGCCTACCATTGAAGAAATTAATGCCGCGGTTCCTGATAAACCTGTTTTTATTACCTATTTGTACGGAAAAGCCTTTTTGAATAAAAAAGGAATTGAAGTTTTAGGTTATACAAAAGAGACACACTACGAAGGAAGTGTTCTAGAAGAGGACAAAAACGGCAATTTGACCGGATTAATGTTTGCCAAAGAAACGCCAAAAGCCATTTATACCACTTTAGGTTTAACCACAAAACTAACGCCGGAAGAAAGAATCAACAGTTCGCTTCAATTTAACAGAGAACTAAATAGGTTTGGATTAACCTCTGTGATTGATGCCGCCGGAGGATCTCAGAACTTCCCGACAGATTATGGAACTTCAATGGAATTAGCGAAAACCGGAAAATTAAATCTTAGAATTTCCTATTATCTCTTTGCTCAGCAAAAAGGAAAAGAATTGCAGGATTATGAAAAATGGGTTTCCACTACTTTAGTCAATAAAAATGATAATCTTTTGGTTGCTAACGGTTATACTGAGGAAGGAGCAGGGGAAAATATAGTAGCTTCTGCAGCCGATTTTGAAAATTTTCTGGAGCCAAGAATTGTGCTTTCAGACGATATGGAAAAAGATCTGGAACCTATTATTCGATTATTGGTTCAAAACAGATGGCCCTTTCGATTACATGCAACGTATGGCGAATCGATCGACAGAATGCTGAATGTTTTTGAAAAAGTAAACAAGGAGATTCCGTTTAATGGTTTACGTTGGTTTTTTGACCATGCCGAAACCATTACACCACAGGAATTAGAAAGAGTTAAAGCACTCAATGGCGGAATAGCAGTACAATTCAGAATGTATTTTCAGGGGGAATTATATGAGAAAATGTACGGAGCGCCAAAAACACAATTACCTCCTATAAAAGAAATGATTAAAATGGGAATCCCTGTCGGAATGGGAACTGATGCTACCAGAATATCAACATACAATCCATGGATGGCCCTGCATTGGCTTCTTACCGGAAAAACGTTGGGAGGTATGCAGTTCTGGCCAAAAGATCAAATTTTAGACAAATTTACTGCGCTACAGCTTTATACTTCCGGAAGTGCCTGGTTTTCGGGTGAAGAAAAAGAAAAAGGAAAATTGATCAAAGGAATGTATGCGGATATGACCATTTTATCTGATGATTATTTTGGTATTACTGCTGATAAAGTCCGAAATATCGAATCTGATTTGACCATTTTAAATGGAAAAGTGGTTTATGGAAATGGCGATTTCAAAGCGCTTGATCCGGGTGTTGCTCCTGTAATTCCGGAATGGTCACCAATTAAATATTTTGGTGGATATCAAAAAAATACTAAAAAATAAAAAAAGAGAAATCATGAAAGCTCAAAAAATAATTACGGGATTAACGCTTGTTATATTGCTTTTCTTAAGTAATGCAGTGCATGCCCAGTTTCCAATGCCAGATCATGTACCTATTTGGGATGCCAATAAGGTCACTTTAAAACTGCATAAAATTGCAGATAATGTCTATTCAGTCGCTCCGGAAACAGCTGAAGCCGAAACTACAAAAGGTGTAGCTCAGGCCACTTCAGCAGGATTTATTGTAGGAGACAAAGGCGTTTTGCTTATCGAAACGATGTTATGCAAACGACTTTACGATCAGCTTTATAAACTGATCAGAAGCGTAACAGACAAACCTATAATTTATGCGATAAATACCAGCGATCACGGTGATCATTGCTTTGGGAATTATCTGCTTCCAAAAGAAACTATTGTGATTCAGAACGAATTCTGCAAAGAAAATCTTTCTAAAAATTACGACAATATAAAAGGGTTTATGATTATGCTTTTTGGAAAAGGCAGAGGAATAGAAGAAAGCGTTTATCGTCCGGCTGATATTACGATTTCCATCAATCAAAATATGAAAATTGATATGGGAAAAGGAAATGTAGTTGAAGTTATAAATGTGGGAACAGCACAGTCTCCGGCAGATCTTTTTGTGTATTTAAAAGGGCCAAAAGGCAATGTTTTATGGGCAGGAAATCCTTTTATTGCTGAAAGTCCAACCATACCATGGTTATTTGATGGCTATTTTCTGGAACCTGTAAACAATCTGAACAAAATTTACAACATGATTGGAGATAACGACATTGTAGTTCCGGGACACGGCCGGGTTACCAATAAAGCGGGAATTAAATATACTATTGATTATGTTGAAGCCTTAAAAGCCAATGTGGAAGATGCTGTAAAAAAAGGAATGACTTTAGAAGAGACAAAAAAAGCGGTCACTATGAAAGAGTATGATAAAGGTTATGAACTTTTTAACTGGCTTCATTTCAATTTTAATATTCCGAATGCTTATAAAGACATTAAAGAAAACGGAGGCAAAAAATGAAAAAGACATTTTTAATGCTAGCCATTATGTTACTGAGTTTTTCAGTACAGGCACAAGTATATACAGATCAAGAAATTCAGACGAAACAAACCGCAGAAAAGTTCTTTGGCTATATTGGTGCGAAAGATCCGGAAAAAATTGCTTCTATGGTTTCAGAAAAGGTCGATTGGTACATATTTGAATCGAAATACATGCCATGGACGGGGCATCGCTCTAAGCGAGAAGAAATCTCAGTATTATTTAAAACCCTGTTTAGCTACTTTGTTGACGGAAGCGAAAAACTTGAGGCACAATCTTTTTTGGTAAGAGGAAATGAAGTCGCCGTTTTTGGTTTTGTCGAAAGAACAGTGAAAAAAAACGGCAAACATTTTAAAATGCCACTTGCCATACATCTAACCGTTGAAAACAATCTGATAAGCAAATTTTCACTTTATGAAGAGACTTTAATTATTGAAAAAGTATTGAAATGAAATAAATAAATCAAGATGAAGGACAGAAGAACATTTCTTAAACAGGCAAGTCTTGTTGGACTTGCCGGATTACTGCCAGCAACTACATTGCTAGCAAGTGATTTTAAAACAAATACATTAGTCAATGAAAATTCTGCTACGAAATGGGCTGACGGGTCACGTTTGGTAGTATCGTTATCCATGCAGTTTGAAGCAGGTGGTCAGCCAGTGAATGCGGAGAGTCCGTTTCCGCAGAACATGCAAAAAGGCTTTACTGATCTTCCCGGCGAAACCTGGTACCAGTATGGATACAAAGAAGGGATTCCGAGAATGCTGGACAACTGGGATAAGTTTGGTGTCAAAGTTACCTCGCATATGGTGGGATCAGCGGTATTAAAAAACCCGGGCCTTGCCAAAGAAATTGTAGAAAGAGGTCATGAAGCCGCCGCCCATGGAATGGATTGGGCAACTCAATATACTATGCCGTATGAAACTGAAAAACAATTCATCAAAGATGGGGCTGATGCGATTAAAAAAGTAACCGGTTTTCAGCCAGTTGGGTATAATGCAAATTGGTTGAGACGCGGAACAAACACGCTTGATATTCTGCAGGAATTGGGTTTTAAGTATCATATTGATGATTTAAGTCGGGACGAGCCGTTTTTATTAAAAGTAAAAGGAAAAGATTTTGCTGTTATTCCATACACCATTCGTTGCAACGATATTGTACTGATTGAGGGCAAAAATTTTAGTGCAGATCAGTTTGTGCGTCAGGTTATATTAGAATTTGATCAGCTTTACAAAGAATCAGAAAAGAAGCGCAGGCAAATGTCCATAAGTTTTCATGATCGTATTGGAGGAACGCCGCAAATGGTTGCAGCAACGACAGAAATCCTATCGTACATTCAAAAACACAAGGGCGTTAGTTTTAAACGGAAAGACGAAATTGCCCAAATGGCGTATGAAGATAAAAGTATCATTCGGGAATAATGATTCCCTCTAAATTGACTATTTAATTCTTTAAAACAACAATCAAATGAAGTATCAAAAATTATTTGAGGAGTACAATTTAAGCGGAAATACATTAAAAAACCGATTTTTAATGGCTCCAATGACCCGATCAAGAGCTTCTCAACCTGGTGATATTCCAAATGCTTTGATGGCAGAGTATTATGCGCAACGCAGCACAGCCGGGATAATAATTACAGAAGCGACACAGATTTCTTTACAGGGAAAGGGCTATGCCAATACTCCGGGGATTTACAGTCCGCAACAGATAGAAGGCTGGAAACTGATAACAACTGCCGTCCATAAAAAGGGCAGTAAAATAATTGTGCAATTGTGGCATGTTGGCAGAGTAAGCAGTTCAAAAGTGAACGGATTGCAACCTATAGCTCCTTCTGCTTTAACTGCAAAAGACACAAGTGTTTATGTATTTGATGGCGCTCCAAACGGAGATGCAACCTTTGTTCCGGTTGATGAACCCAGAGAAATGAGCAAAACCGATAATGAAAACGTACTTAATGAATTTGTGCAAGCCGCAAAAAATGCAATTGCAGCAGGTTTTGACGGTGTTGAAATTCATGGTGCCAACGGATATTTACTTGACCAGTTTTTAAGAAGCAACAGTAATAAAAGAATGGATGAATACGGCGGAACACCGCAAAACAGAATTCGTTTTCTGATTGAAATTGCAAAAGAAGTAGCCAGGGCAATCGGAAAAGAAAAAACAGGAATACGACTTTCGCCTTTCATCAGTTTTAAGGATATGAGTGATCCTGAAATTTTGCAGACTATAATGCTTGCGGCGACAGAATTAAACAAACTCGACCTTGCTTATATTCATCTTTGCGAGGCCGATTGGGATGATGCACCTTCCATTCCAATTGATTTTAGAACTCAGCTTAGAAAGACATTTAAGAATACAATTATTGCTACAGGTAATAAAACTCCGGAAGAAGCGGAGCAATTACTTCAGGAAAACTTGGCTGATTTAATTGGTTTTGGAAGAAAATTTTTAACCAATCCTGATTATCCAGCCAAAGTAAAACAAAATCTGAGCTTAAATGAAATCTCAGACAATCATACTTTATTTGGAGGCGGCACAGCCAGAGGTTATACAGATTATCCATTTATTCAGAAAATTTAAAATAACAGATTATGAAAAATGAAAACAGAACGTGGTTTATAACAGGAACTTCACAAGGAATAGGTCTTGTTTTGGTAAAGCAATTATTAGCTCAGGGATTCAATGTTGTGGCAACAGCCAGAAATGCTGAATCACTCAAACAAGCAGTTGGCTTTACGACAGCTCAGTTTTTGCCTCTACAGGTAAATTTAATTGACGAAGAAAGTGTCAAAGAAGCCGTAAACATTGCAATATCAAAATTTGGCGCTATTGATTATTTAGTAAATAACGCAGGATATGGACTAATAGGCGGAATCGAAGAAAGTTCTGATGCAGAAGTTAGAGCTAATTTTGACGTCAATGTATTTGGATTATTAAATGTAACCAGAGCCATTTTGCCTCATATGAGAGCGGCTAAATTTGGTCATGTTATCAACCTTTCTTCTGTTTTTGGGTTGCTGGCCGGAGCAGGCTGGGGAATCTATTGCAGTACAAAGTTTGCCGTGGAAGCTATTTCTGAAGCGCTTGCACAAGAAGTAAAAGCTTTCGGAATCAATGTAACGATTATAGAACCGGGTTATGTTCGTACCAATTTCTTGAACAGCAGTTCATTAATTGCACCAACAAATCCAATTGAAGCGTATACCGATATTCGCGAAGGCGTACGGAAGCACCAGCAAGATTTACCGGGAAATCAATTAGGCGATCCGCAAAAAGTGGCCGAGCTAATTATAAAGCTATCCCAAAATCCTGAGCCGCCTTTACGAATGCTAACAGGCTCAGATGCTTATCAATTCGCCAATTATAAAATCGATGCATTGAAAACGGAAATCGAAAACAATAAAGAGCTCACATTTTCAACTGATTTTACAGCTTAATTCATAATAGGTTTTTTATAGTTGTTTGGAAAGAGTCCATCAATTTCAAATTAGGTTTTGAAGTGGGTGGATTTTTTATGTTTTTTCTTATATTTTTAAAGTTGTACTATAAATTATTGACTATCAGAATTTTCAAAAGGCTTGTGAAATCAGGGGTTTCTTTAGAGTGAAAATTCTTAAGTGTGTTTTTAAGAAAATATTAACATGATTAATAACGGAACGATCGTTCCGTTATTGTAAATTTGTCCCATAAATAATAACACAACATAAAAATGAAAACAATAATTAAAAATTCAGCTATGCTTATCACAGCACTTTTAGTAGGTACAAGTTCACCTGCACAGAATAAATCAGTTAAAGCAGCAAATCCTCCTGCGAACTTCAAACACGCAACAGTAAACGTGAATAATGTTGACATACATTATGTAATAGGAGGAAAAGGAGAACCTTTAGTATTAATTCACGGTTTTGGTCAAAACTGGTATATGTGGAATAGATTGTTGCCGGAACTTTCAAAACACTTTACCGTAATTGCGCCTGATTTAAGAGGAGTGGGAGAGTCAGGAAAACCAGAAAGTGGTTATGACAAGAAAACAATGGCAACTGATATTCACGAATTAGTAAAAAAATTAGGATATAAAAATGTCAATGTTGCAGGTCACGACATTGGTTTAATGGTAGCTTATGCTTATGCAGCTCAATATCCGACTGAAGTGAAAAAATTAGCTTTAATGGATGCCTTGCTTCCTGGAATTGAACCCGTTTGGTCGCAGGTTTCTGCTTCAGCATGGTGGTTCGGATTCTTTAGCTGGCCTTCTTCGGGAGCTATAGTTGCCGGAAAAGAAAAAGAATTTTTAACCGGATTTTGGCCTGTAGTGGCCAATAAAAAAGACGCTTTTACAAAAGAAGAAACAGCTGAATTTATTCGTGCCTATTCTGTTAAAGGAGCAACAACTGGCAGTTTTAAATGGTTTGGCGCTTTTCAACAAGACGGAAAAGACAATGTTGAATTCATGAAAACAAAATTAACCATGCCGGTTCTTACAATGGGCGGTCAGTATTTTGCAGCAGCATTTTTAAAAGACCACACTAAATTGGTGGCTAACGATGTTCGTGAAAGTAATATTCCGGATTCAGGACACTGGATCGTTCAGGAAAATACAGCAGCAGTTCAAAAAGGATTGTTGGATTTTTTCCTTGAAACTAAATAATTTTAAAAATTCCAATAAAATAATTTTAAATTCCAATAAAAAAATTCCAATCCTGGAGTTTAGTAACCCGACAGGTTTTAAAACCTGTCGGGTTTGTTATTTAATTGGAATTTGGAATTTAAAGTTTGGAATTTAGATTTGGAATTTATCTATTTTTTATCAATTAAAAATTCAGCTAAAAACTCAATTTTTATAATCGTTCCATTTTGATTTTCTATCGAAAGTTTTCCTTCCAAATCATCACTTAAACCTTTTATCAGGCTCATTCCGAAAGAATTTTTTCTGTCAGCGCAAGCAGTAGTATTATAGCCGATGCCGTTATCTGAAATAGTTAGTAAATAATAGCTCTCTTTTACTTTTTCTAACGTTACATTGATCAGTCCCGAACGATCATCCGGAAAAGCATACTTGATTGAATTCGTAATGCTTTCATTCAAAATAAGACCTAAAGGAACTGCTTGTACCACATCTAATTCTAAAGGAGCTACATTAATTTCAAAACGAATTCTTTGCCCGGTACTGAAAGATTCTTTTAGATATTCAACCAATTCTTTAATATAATTGGGCATATTAATCGTCGAAATATTCTCTGAATTATACAGTTTCTGATGAATCAAGGACATCGAATGAATTCTGTGCTGGCTATTTTTAATTGCCGACAACGCCATATCGTTATCCAAATACGCAGATTGCGAATTCAGCAGACTAATCACCGTTTGAAGATTGTTTTTTACCCGATGATGGATCTCTTTCAAAAGCCATTCTTTTTCATCTAGTAAGTGTTTTAAATTGATGTTTTTCTTATGGATTTCTCTTTCTTTCTGTTCCAATTTAGCGTGATTTCGCTGTTTTAAACGATAGCGATTATATAACAACGCAATCGTAATCAAAAATAATACAGAGCTTCCAATCGCCAAATAATTTAAAAGTTGTGATTTTTGCAGTTCACTTTTCTGCAATTTAGACTGATTGCTTAAGAGTTTGATTTCCTTCTCTTTGTTTTTCGTTTCATATTGAATTTTAAGCTCTTCAATTTCTTTGTTTTTAGAGAAATTAACGAATTTATCGTTTAGCTTTTTATAAATCTGATGGTGTTTTAAGGCCGAAAGATAATTACCATTTAAAGAATCAATTTTAGATAAAGAACTTTCCAATTTTTCAGAACTAAAATTTTGCTTGTACACTTGTGCTATAGCCGAAACTCTATTGGCATAAAAAGTAGCTTCTTTTACTTTATATCGGTAAGCATAAAAAGCCGTCATATTAGAATACAGATTTAAGATATCAATTACGGTTTCAGGTGCTAATATTTTTTGTGCACAGTTATCCATCTCCTTATAATTCTTTTCTGCCATAGCAAAATTATTAAGCTTGTCGTAACAAAGTGCTTTGGTATTAGCCAGAATCATTTTATCAAAAAGATTGGGTGGGGGATACATTGCCGTCATCGAATTAATATAATCTATAGCTTCCTGATCTTTTCCTTTTGAAGACATTGCCGCTACCAAACTGACAAAACTTTTGTACCAGCCACCGGTATTACTTCCGTTTTGTCCTTCTTTAATACTTTTTTCATAGGTTGCCTTGGCTTCTTCAAAATGGCCAAGTGCCAGATACACATTTCCAAGTCGAAGGTAATAATCGTCTGCAAAATTATAGTCGTTAATAGTTTCCATTGTTTTTATGCTCTTTAAAGCATAATACAAGGCACTTTTTGAATTATTTTGCAAAAGTTCAATGTAGGAGATCGTCGCTTCAGTAAAATGAATGTGTTTAAAACCGGCTTTTCGTTGATAATACAAACTTTGATAAAATCCTTTAAGGGCTAACTTTAAATTTCCGGAATAATAATGAATGACAACGATCTTTAAATAATTTACGATCATTTTTTCCTGTAATCCCAGCGTGTTGTAAAGTTTAATGACTTCATTTAAAATGACTTCTTTTTGAGGATCAAAAATCGGTAGAAACTGTGCCTGATTGGCCAATGCATCAGCGAGAGCTTTTTGGTCATTTTGTTTTCGGCATTCGTTTACAACTTTGATAAAACAATTTTTACTTTCCTCTAAATTATGTGCTTTCGCATAATATTTTCCGAGTAGCGTGATACTTTGATGTTGCCATTTTTGAATTTTAAGCTCGTTACTGATTTGAACTGCTTCCTTTATATTGTACAAAGCATTCTGAAGATTTTCAGGTTTTGCTCCTGGTTTAGAAAGATAAAAATTTCCAGCCTGAAGCAATAATTTTATTTTGGTGGTTCCTTTTGTTTTGGCTAAAATTTTATTGAAAGCTGTGATGTTTCCTTTTTCTAATAGGGCGCTTCCATCTAAAAAAGCTTCATCAGAAGAATCGTGAAATCCTTCATCAGTACTTAGCAAAAGTGGTAATTTATAAATTTTGGCACTCAAAACTGTTGCACTGTCCTCATCAATTTTTCCTTGGTATGTTGCATAAAGAAAGGAGGAGCAAAGCTGAATTAAAAGTCGTTTTTGCGGCAGATTATAATCGGCAGTTGAAGAAGGCGCCTGAGAAAAAGATTGAAAAGAAATAAAAACCAAAAAATAAAAACAGTATAAGTGTTTCATTGTTTTCTTAAGTATTTGAAATTATCTAATTTAAAGATCAAATATAAAGAGAAACAACTAGCTTTTTAACATATTAATAATATAATTCAGATTAAAGCAGGATATACAACGATAACTTTTAAGAGTTTAGTATCTCCCGAAGTTCTTCAACTAATTCCTTGTAACTGTTTGGCTTGCAAATAAAATTACTAGCTCCAATTTTTTGATAGCTGTCCTTAATAATAAGATCAGACTGGCCCGATAAAACCACAACCGGTATATTTTGTAAAAGATCATCCTCCTTCATTCTTTGCAAAAAATCTTTTCCGGTTAACCGTGGCATCTGCAAATCAAGAAAGATAATATCGGGTAATTGTGCCGCTTTTTTTAAGTCTTCCAAAGCAAGAGAAGCATCTGTGGAAGCTGTAATAGTGATATTTTCATTAAATGAATGAACGGCTTCAGAAAATATTTCAATATCTTCCGGATCATCATCTATTACTAAAATGTGTGCATACTTCATGTTCTAAAATTATACAAATAAGCGTTGTCACTACTTACACAATTTTACTTCCGATTTTATATAATATTAATATTAGGCAGGAAAAAAGCTTCTTTAATTGTCTTATTTCTATATTATAATTTTTTTAACATAAAAAGGAGTTTATATTAAGCGAATTTTTATCTTTATAATGATTATAAAATCAGCTACTTATGTTTGTAAATAATAGTTTCAGCTTTGGTGCATTAGTAAAATTCAGCGGAGGTTACTTATTATGGATTGTCGTGTGGTCATTTCTGGTTTTATTTTCATACGAATTCTTACATCTAAAATGGATTTCGATTCCGTGGGTTAGTATTGGAATCATAGGGACCGCAGTATCTTTTTATATCGGTTTTAAAAACAACCAATCTTACGAAAGAATATGGGAAGCCCGAAAAGTATGGGGAACAATCCTTAATATTAGCCGTATGTGGGGCGTTACAACAAGAGGATATATTAAAAACAATCTTTCTGATGAAAAATTTTCAAAAGAAGAAATTAATGCGATCACCAAAAAACTCATTTACAGAAATATAGCGTACGTGTATGCTTTTAGGGATCAATTATTAATACCAACATCGTGGGAACATATTACGCTTGGAACCCATATTGCAAAAAGAAGTCGAAGATCAATAAATAAAGTTGTTGAAGATACTCTTAAAGATGATTTTACAAAAGAAATGCTGGAAAAACATCTAAGCCAGGAAGAATACGATGATTTGAAAAAATTCAGGAACATATCAACTCATATTATTGATCAACAATCACAGGATTTAATGCAACTTAGGCAAGATGGTTTAATCAATGATTTCTATCATGCACAATTACAGACACTCCTGAATAATTTATATGATGAACAAGGTAAGGCAGAACGAATTAAAAACTTTCCGTTACCGCGCTTATATGCTTATGCAAGTAATTTATTTGTCTGGATTTTTATTGTTTTATTGCCATTTGGACTAATTGCAGAATTTGATCAAATGGGACATTATAATGTATGGTTGTTTATTCCGGTAGTCAGTATTGTTTCCTGGATTTTTTTATTGATGGAACTTGTTGGGGACTATTCTGAAAATCCATTTGGTGGTTTACCAAATGATATTCCGATGCTTTCCATCTGCAGAACTATCGAAATTGATCTGAAACAAATGATAAGAGATGAAGATATTCCGAAGCCAATTACAGCTCAAAACGGCATTTTATTGTAAATTTTCAAAGACTTAACCGCAATTTTAAAAGTTTAATTTTCTACGCCTCAGCCCAGTCTTTTTTATTGAAGTTCTTTAATAACAAATTGTTTCCGCAAACCATCTTATTAACTAAAAAGTATATAAATCTGATGAAGTATTGGCAATTAAAAGAGTTAGGTTTAAAGTTTTTGTTTTTTCTTTCGGTATGCAATATCAGCTTTAGTTTTGCTCAGCAAGACAGTCTCTTCAATGCAAAAAAAATAAAGTTTGATGAAGCTATATTGCTTGGTATCCAGAATAACAAACAGCTTAAAATCGCCAACACCAATCTGGCTATTGCTAATGAAAATGTAGATCAGGCTAAAATTGCAAAAATGCCACGGGTAGGTTTAAGCGCCGGATATACTTATATAGGTGATCCAAAACTGTATGAAGGGTTTTACCAAAGTAACATTACGGTAGATTATTTTAATCATATGGGATTTGCCAATGTTGTATCGGCAGTTCCAATTTACAGCGGAGGTTCAATTAACAATAGAATTGAACAGCAAAAATTGCTTAGTGAGATGCAGGAATCGGTGGTTAAAATGACCGAAGCCGACGTTAAAAATGCTATTACAGAACAGTATTTCACCCTTGAAAAACTATACCGTCAAATTGAAGTAACCAAGCAAAATATTATCAATACAGATCTTCGTATCAGTCAGTTAAAATCACGCGTCAATAATGGTCAAAACTTAAAAAGTGATCTTTTGAGAACCGAATTGCAACAATCTAATTTTAAGGTTTCGGTTTTTAGAAGTACCAATACAATCGAATTAATCAGTAATTATCTGGATATTTTAATTGGTTTTCCAACAAATACGATTTTAAAACCCGAGGTAGCAGAAAGCATGCTTCCGACCGAAAATATAAATCTTCAGCAAAGTTTAGCAGAAGCGTTTCAAAACAGGGAAGAATTAAAACGAGCTGAAATCGGAATTAAATTATCAGAATCTAACCTGAGTTTAACCAAAAGTGGATTTCGGCCCAACATCAACGCTAATCTTATTCTGAATACTGAATATCCGGCACAATGGCCCACTTATGTCAATATTCTTAATTATTGGGCAGCAGGTCTTTCCCTAAGTTGGGATGTATCGAGTTTTTATACTTTAAAACACCGTATTTCCGGAGATAAACTGGAGATTGATAAGAGCAATATTGCGTTGGCCGTAACGAAAGATCAAATTGGTACTGAAGTAAAAAATGCTTATGTGCGTTATGTCGAAAGTAAAGAGAATATCAAAACCTTTAAAAAAGATGTGGAGCTCTCCATGAGCAATTATAAGATTGTAAAAAGCAGGTATGATAACGATTTTGCTTTAATCAGCGAAATCGTAGATGCTGAATTACAATTGAACAACTCCCGAATTGAACTGGTTAACGCCAATTTAGATTTAATTATTCAATATTATTCCCTGCAATATGCTATGGGAAAACTTTAAGACAGGATATCATGAGCGAAGAAAATGCAACAAATGAAGCAATTCAAAAAGACAAAAAGCGAAATACGATTTTAACGGTTTTGTCTTTTGTTTTTTTAATTGCCGGAGCTTTATGGATTTTAAGCTTATTTTTTGATTTCAGTAATTATGAAACCACTAATAATGCTCAGGTTGAGGCTTATATCAACAGTGTTGCAGCAAGAGCAACGGGTCATATTAAAGAAATCAGGTTTGAAGCCAACCAGTATGTCCATAAAGGCGATACTTTGGTGATTTTGGATGATTCAGAATATAGCATCAAGGTAAAGCAGGCCGAAGCTGATTTGGCTATATCCGAGGGAAATCTGCATTCCTTAGTGCAGACCATTACAACGTCAGCATCCAATCAGGCTTCAGGACAAGAGAAGTTAGCCGGAGATTTGGCAAGTCTTGAAAAAGCCCAGAAAGATTATCAGCGATTCAAAAATATGTATGCGGATTCGGCTGTGACACGCAACCAATACGATCAGGTGATTTCCAAACTGAAATCGGAAGAAGCTTATGTAAAAGCGAGCCAAAAAGGACTGGAAGCGAGCGGATCTGTAACCAAACAAAGTAATATCAATCTGGAAGCGGCGAGAGCAACAGTTGCCAGAAAAAAAGCAGATCTCGATGCTGCCAAATTACAATTATCCTACACAAGTATTATGGCGCCATCTGATGGATTTGTTGGGGAACGCAATCTTTCTATTGGAGAATTAATCAACGCCAATCAAACAATAGCGACGATTGTACTGAACCAAAAATTATGGATTTCGGCCAATTTTAAAGAAACCCAAATTGAAAAAATAAAACAAGGACAACAGGTTACCATTACCATTGATGCATTGGACGGAAAAGAATTTAAAGGAAAAGTACTTGGTTTTTCGCCGGCAACAGGAGCTAAATTCTCTATGGTAGAACCGGATAATTCAACCGGAAATTTTGTGAAGATAACACAACGAATTCCTGTTAGAATTGAATTTGAAGCCACAGCCAAAGATTTGGAGGAAGTAAAACCGGGAATGAATGTAACTGTTGAAGTAAAAAAATAAAAGATGATCGCAGGAAAAAAAGGAAGCGTTTTTACCCTCATAGGATTATACATCCTTACGATTCCTTTTTTTAACGGACTGAATGTCACGACTTATGACAACTCGCAGATTCTTGGGCATTTTGGAGCGTCGACAATCGTTTTTACCTATTCTGTTTATATTCCCATTTTTAGCATGTTGGCTTTTATGCCATTGGGATTGAAATTGGGCAAACAAATTCGGGTTCGCACTATGATTTTATCGGTAAGTTTTTTATCAATTCTCTTCAATACGGCCTCTTTATTTGCACCAACTATTGAGTGGTTTACTTTGTGTCGCGCTCTTTTGGCTATTGTTTCCGTTATCGGAATATTTGCATCAATGGTTCCTATTTTATTAAAATACAATCCTGTTTTTAATATGGCTTTGCTGTACGGTATTCTTCAGTTTATTCAAAAAGGAAGTCAGCATTTGTATCAATATTTTGGTGCTCATTTTACGAGTTTACATAACTGGACTTTTGGTGTTTATTTTCTGAATGTCAATTTTTTGGTCTGTATTCTTCTGGCGTGGTATTTTTATAAAGCCGATGTCGCGCCTATGAAAGCAGTATTTGAGTTTGACTGGCGAGGCTGGATCATTATGATACTGTTTTTTATGGTCATTCTCTTTTTATGTGCCGAAGGACAAACCCGAAATTGGTTTGATGATCCTAAAATAGGATTGGCGACGGCTTTGTTATTTGTATTGTTTGGAATTTACCTACTGCATACCCGTTTTACAGAAAATCCTATAATCGATCCGGATGTGTATCGGTATAAAAATGTGGTGATTGGGGCTTTTTTGATGTTTTATATAGGCATAATGAACGGAACCGGAAGTGTTGTAACGGGTTATATGACTAATATTTTGGGTTTTGATTCGGTTTTGGGTGCACAAACGCATCTTGCTTTATTACTTGGTTTGTGTATTTCTATTCCGCTGTCGACTTATCTTTTATACAAACGAATCTATCTGGCAACCATCTGGATTATTGGCTTTGCCTGCTATGGCTTGTATCATGTTATGCTGTACTTAAGATTTTATCCCGGAATAGACTCATCGGATTTCTTTTTGCCATTGGTTTTTAAGGGACTCGGAATGGGGTTTCTTTTTCCGGTTTCACTGCTTTATATTTCAGAGGGAGTTCCTCCAAAACTAAGCACTTCACGTATGATGAGCGGAATTATTGCTCAGGCTGTTTTTGCATCACTTTTAGGGAGTGCCATTTTAGGAACCTTTATTTCAGATATGAACATACAGCACAAAACGGGTCTTAGTCAACAATTGATAGCAACTAATAAGCAAGCCGAGAATCAATTAGCCAATTCCAAAAGAAACTTTTTAGTCATGGGATTATCAGATGCTGAGGCACAGAAAAAAGCCGAAAAAAGCCTTTCTAATCAAACAGCTCAGACCGCTATGTTACTCGCGTACAAAGATATTTATCTCGTCATGTCGGCGATTTGTTTTTTGCCCATTTTTATCATTCTGCTCTTTAAACTTTGGCGCAGGCCGATTGGCAAAGTAGAAGCAGAGCCCATACCAATTTAAATATTGAATATGATTCAGTTTAGCCTCTTTTTAAATTAACAACCAGGAAATTATGGAACTAAAAAATAATCGCTTTTTATATCGTTTGTGGACACGGGAAAAAGGACTTAGTGTAATGTTGTTACTGCTCTGTATCATGCATTTTATTCTGATTCCGTTATTTGGCAGCTATTCTCGTTTCATGGTAGTTATTAATATTTTTTGGATGTTATTTATCATGGCGGGAATTATTTCATTGGCAAAAGATAAAAAGCAAGCCCTTCTTGTTTCTATTATCCCATTTTTGTTTTTAACGGTACAGTGGATCGATTTTTTTCAGCCCAACGTTATTGTGGTATTTGCAGACCTCTTTTTGTCGGTTGCTCTAATGTTGCTTCTAATTGGATTGGTTTTAATCAAAGTATTAGAACCCGGGCCCGTAACACAATATCGTATTATTGGTTCTATAGTCGTTTATATGTTACTGGTAAATCTATGGTGTACGGTGTATTTATTTGTTTTTAAACACATCGAAGGTTCTTTTCAGATCGCAGTTTCTCCATTTGATAGCAGTAGCGAACAGGCTAATTTTATGTATTTCAGTTATATCACCATGACCTCGACAGGTTATGGCGAAATTGTCCCCATTCATCCTTTTGCCCGTTCCCTGGTTCAGATCGAGGTGCTGACAGGCGTTTTATATCCAGTAATCTTAATAGGAAGATTGGTTTCTGACGCCAATTTTTCTTTAAAAAAATAATAAACAAACATATTTAACCAATTATTATCTAAAACAAAATAAAAATGGAAAATTCGAATGTGAATAAACGAAAAGAACTCTTTGACACTATTTTACAGCTATTTTTTATCTTTCTGGTTGTGGGTTTTTGTCTTACATTGCTAATGCCCTTTTTTATGCCAATTCTTTGGGCAGCAATATTGGCTGTAGCATTTTATCCTTTATTTAATTTTCTGCAAAGAATATTAAAAGGACGAAAAACGTTGGCAGCCGTAATAATTACAATAACGATTATTGCTGTAATGTTGATGCCAGTAATATATGCGTTAAAAGCAGCAACATCCAATTTTTTAGAATTGAAAACGGAGTTTGAAGCCGGAACGCTTAAGGTTAGTCCACCGGGACCTTCAATTAAAGAATGGCCTGTAATTGGTAAGCCTCTTTACGAATTTTTGCTTGCTGCATCAACAGATTTAGAACAGAGTGTTGTTAAATATCAGGATCAGATTAAAGAATTTTCTACAAAAATTATGGGTAGTATATTGAGTTCCGGAATGGCCTTTTTGCAATTTATACTTTCGGTCATTATTGCCGGAATTTTATTGGTTTCACCCGGAGCAAAAACGATGGTACATAAATTTCTAAAAAAGATTGCAGGAAACGAAGCAGATGAAATTATGACCATTTCAACTTCTACAATTTATCAGGTGGTGAAAGGAATTTTGGGAGTTGCTATCATTCAAACCATTATTCAGGCCTTTGGATTGTTTTTGGCCGATATTCCCTATGCCGGAATACTGACCTTGATTTGTCTCATATTTTCTATTTTACAAATCGGACCCATTATTATCAATATTGGAGTTATAGTATATCTTTTTTCCACTGGAGATTCCGGTTATGCGATTGGCTGGACTATCTTCTTTATCATAAGCGGACTTTCAGACAATGTGCTGAAACCACTTTTATTGGGTAAAGGTGCTTTGGTACCCATGCTTGTGATCTTTTTAGGCGTAATTGGCGGATTTATAATGTCAGGATTTATAGGATTGTTTGTCGGTCCAATTGTATTTTCAATTGGTTACAAATTATTTATTGCCTGGTTAGATGACAATCATTATGCAACTCCTCAGCCGGAAATTATTGATCCGGAAATTACTATTGAATAAAGTTTATTTCTTATCAATTATAAAAAGCAAAAATCCCATTTCATACCGAAATGGGATTTTTGTTTTATAAACTCGAATACGTTTTAAATCTTATCTACTACTCTTTAAAGCCGTTAATAAATCGACTAAATCTACAACTGCATAAGTAGAAGAATAATCAGATACGGCGTAAGGCAATATCAGGCTATTGTTATGAATAATAGCACCGCAAGAATAAACTACATTCGGAACATAACCTTCACGTTCGTCTTCAAGAGGGGAAAGTAAAGGCTCTTTTAATCTTCCAATTTCTTTAGACGGATCATCAAGATCAAACAAAGAAGCTCCAATGCAGTAACGTCGCATGGTTCCAACCCCGTGGGTAATCACGAGCCATCCTTCCGTTGTCCAGAGTGGCGATCCGCAATTTCCAATTTGTGTAAATTCCCAGGCAAAACGCGGTTCCTGAAGCAGGATAGGCGTATTCCATTGGGTAACTCTGTCTGAATACATGATGTAATTATTAACACCATCAATGCGCGAAAGCATCGCATATTTTCCTTTTATCTTTCTCGGAAATAAGGCGAGATTTTTATTTTGGGCACCTGCACCATGCAAAGGCATTACACGAAAAGTATAAAAGTCTTCGGTCGAAATAAGTTTTGGGAGTATGGCATGGCCATTATAAGCGGTATAAGTGGCCAATACACGATGTGAATCGTCATGATCATCATCAAACCGAACAAAACGGGCATCTTCTATACCACGGCTTTCTGACTCAGATATGGGAAAAATAACACGTTCTGTAATGTCAGAATCATGCTGGAAAGACAAATCATAGAACGAATTGGCCAGCCAGATGATTTCCTCTAGCGCCGTTCTTCTTTCCTGGCTAATCGAGGGATCACTTAAGCTGGTTTTTACCATGCTTTTTAAAACAGCATACTCAAATTCAGTAGGTAATTCCTGCATAACTTGCGCGATGTATTTATCATCAGTGTGCATTTCATACAGTTTCATCAGGAATCGCTCTTTATTGTACAAGGTTTTATGTTCAATCTCTGCCTTGTCAATATGATGCCCAATCTTCATTACCTGAAGATTGTTGTTGCGATCCAGAATTCCTCTTCTAAAAACAATCGACGAAATATGGCCTTCACCGGTTGCTCTAAAAGATAGAATGACACGTTTTTCGCCCATTTCTAAACCCGTCTGATCAAAATCTTCTATAATGGAAGGATTGAAAATAGCAGCAGATTCAATTGCATATTCCATGGTACAGTACGAACCAATCAGCATCTTACGATCGAGGGATATTGCTTCATAATCAACTTGCATTCCTTCAATAATAGGCCTGATTTTCTCGCAGTGTTTTAAAAATATGCTTGAAATATTTCGGTGTCGTCTCGCAAATTCCCGAAGTGTCTGTTCTAAAGTTTGTAAAACCTGTTTTTCATCCAGCATCATTATCCGCATCACCATTTGTTGGGTCCGTTCGTCACCATTCATAAAATATCTGGCGACAACTCTTTTGGAATCTGGTGTAAATACTATGTTTTTTCTAATGATGGGTACTCGCATATTTTTATTTTTTTGTTAGATAAAAGTCGGTCCAATTTTATTCCAAAATGGATAAAACGACTTCAGTTATTTTATTTTATGGTTCTTTTTTTAGAGAATTAAGAAACACATCTATTTTAAAACAAGCGTAACTTTGTATTAATAGCTCTATACAAGTTAGTGATTTTGCTAACGAAAAAAAACTAAAATTTTATTAAAACTCCATACATTGTCTCTTATTTTCAAATTTTAGTTTCTAAAGAAATCAATTTATAAAGTCTGATTTTAATAACGGGTATTTCAAATTTACAAAAAAGAATAAAATTATTTGTATAAATATTTGATTTACAATAGATATGTTTTACTGTTTGTTTTTTTGACAGGGATATCACATAAAAAAAAGGGACAAATGATCTTTTTTCACTTTGTCCCTTAAATAATTTTGAATGAATAATTAAACCTTTTAGGGTTATTCTTTATATAAAATGATCACCGCTTTGTAACCTTTACCAACATTCCACTGGCTTGATTCGATCACATCACCTTTATCATCATAAACCTGAAATTCAGCTGTATTTGGTGAAGCAGAACCTTCGTTCAGCGCTTCAAAATCAATTTTATTGATACCTTTTACTAAATTTATTTTGAAACCTTTATAACTTCCGTCAAGAAGTACTTCTGGTTCAATAACCTTATCATTCAAATATACTTTGATCTTATCACCGTCAACAAAAGCAGCATCCCTGTAACGAATGGTAGACGTAAAAGATTTCGTTACAAATCCACCTAAATATTCATTTCGTCTGTAAAAAACACCTTCTACATTAGCTTCTTTTTTATAAAGTATATTATTATTGAAAAGTTCGTCCGGGTTAATTTTTAAGACAATCGGCTCTTTTGAAAGTGCCGGTGGTTCTGCGGTTGGAGGTGTTTCAGTTGGCGGAATAACTTCTTTATTTTCTGAATTTTTAGGTGGGATTGATTGCTGTTTTCTGTTGAGCTCATCCTGCCCAAATCCATGCAGCGAAATACCAATCATCATAACTAAAAACAAAATCTTTTTCATACTTTTTTATTATTTTTTATATAAGTTAATATTAGATTTAACCTATTATCATAAACATTTAATTGAACTATTTATTGCCTTTATGAAGAACTGATTATCAAAAAGAGCTCGCTTTTATAAATTATTTAACAGCTGTTACCTTTTTTAAAAAGCTTCTCCAATTCTGAAATAAATTCCCCAGTCGTCTTTTCCAACTGCAGCATCAAGTCCTACGTTGAATTTTACGGTTTTAAAAGCTTTGTAGCGATATCCAACGCCGGCACCCGGATACATTTTCCAGTTGAAATCGGGTGTATCTGAGCCATAAATGGTGGCAAGACCCGCAAATCCTACAACACCCATCTTTTTATTAAAATTATATCGATATTCACTCTGTATCGCCATTAAGCCGTCACCGCGATATTTACCTTCAGAATATCCTCTGATGTCTTCCCCGCCAATGGTAACCTGTTGTTCAAAAGCAATATTACCCAATCCGAATTTACCGGAAAAACGGGCTGCCAAAACATCTGTTCCATTACGCATCGGAATGTATTTATTATATTCGGATAGTATTTTATTAGCATTAACCTCATTTCCAAACCATTCCGGAAAAGTAACCCATCGCATTCTGACTTTTTCACCTTTCGTAGGATAGTAAACGGCATCACGCGTATCATAAAGTGCTATGGCCTGTAAACCATTTGTATGTGTTTTTGAAGCGGGTTGTACATCGTCCTGGTAAGTAGTGTCATAATGTGCATACGAATAACCAATTCCCGCATATAATGATTTTACAATTTTACGTTGCACACTAAAATTCACCACAGTGGTTTTGGTACCATAATCGTAAAAATTAGGTGTATCAATATCATCCATATAAAATTGAGAATTCTGATTTCCTGTCATAAAGAAAAATGTGCCACGCCAACTATCTTCTTTAAAGTAAAATTTGTTGAATAAAGCCAGAAAATAAGATTTATTAGTAGTGTAAATGGCTGATGCTCCGGATAAGTTCTTGGGAGAAATTGTATCGGCTTGATTTATTTTATACATCATCATGGGAATAGCGCCAAACATAAATTCAAGATTTCTGTTGTAACTGATGTACGGCATTACATTAAAATCGATATTCTTTTGGGATTTTACAGCTGTTGCAGTACTATCATTTGGTTTAGTTTGCGTCCATGCCAATGAGCAATATAAAAACAAGATTATAAATACTAAAATTTTCTGCATTTGATTGTATTTGAAAGTTATGAATCGCTTATTAGTACACTATTTTACACAAAGAATTATCATAAATATACATAGAATTATTTTTAAAATGCTGATTTGTAATAGAATCATTATTTTTAAATGACCCATCAAAAAAAATTACCGCAAAGTGTGCAAAGTTTTTTTATCAGCTGTGTTTACAAGATCTTTAAAAAGTTCGCAAAGCTATGTGATTAACCTTTGCTACCCTTGCGTCAATTATTAGTTTGATTGCGTTTAAAAAGTTTAGCCACAGATTAAGGGATTAAAATAATTTCTTTTACTTTATTATTTCTCTCGCAGATTCCGCAGATATAGCAGATATAGGAATCTTAATTTAATCTGCGGAATCTGCGAGAGAAATTAATTTAAAAGACAACAATTCAAGCCATTTCAATTAACGAAATTCCTTCGCCTATTCGCTATCGCTTTTGTTGTGGCAAAAACTTTTATATATCGCAATAAAAAAGGCTTGAGCCTTTGTGAATTTTGCGGTTAAGGAAGCAAAACCTGAGTTTTCTATGTTAAAAACAAATTTTAATAAATAACAAAAAACACCTGCAGTTAGACTGCAGATGTCTTTCTCAGTAAAATGAAAATAAGTAATAAAGTATGCTGCTTATTCAGCTGCGACCATATTTACTGTATTTAATGCAACATCACTAAGCACACAATCGGCCTCTTTTTCTTCAGCCAGAGTTTGCGTTAATAATTTTGCGACGTCATTTTCGCCAAGTGTTTTTGCAAAGGCACATAAGGTACCATAAGTTGCAATTTCATAATGTTCAATTTTTTGTGATGCCGCTATAATACCAGCATCTCTAACAGCTCCCGGCACAGTTTCCAGAAGAATGCTGTCGCCTTCTTTTAGCAATCCGGCCATGGCTTCGCATTTTTTTCCTTCTGCACTTTCGCCAAGCAGTTCAAAAACTTTTTCCAATCTTTTTACTTGATTTTCGGTTACAGCCAGATGTTCTAAAATAGCACTTGTAAGGGTAGGAGATGTTGCATTGGAAGCCATTTTTGGCAAAGCACTCACAAGCGCATTTTCTGCCCAGTAAATATCTTTTAGACTGTCAATAAAGAAATCTTTTAGTTCCGAAGCAGCATCTGGAGAAGGTTGCACTATATTATTTTTTACCCCTTTATTTGTGGCAGTCGGAGTAGGGTTATCTGAATTTTTCATAAGTTGTATGTTTAGTGTTAATTGTATAAATTTTCCTCACGTTCCCAAATACGATGATTTGCCATGGCACTTATAAAATCGAGTGCAAATGTTTCGGTTGCAGGTTCACTGTAAAGTATTATACCTGTATCATCATTATTAAGTTTTGAAGCAAACGGTGTTTCGCTTAGAATTCCAATAGCCTGACCGTCGGCACCAATTACTTTGCAATGTTTGTAGGCGTCGTTTAAGAACTCAAGAACGTCATCATTCTTCGCCAAATCATTTAGGCCTTCACTAGACGGAATATAAACGGCATCAAAAAGAACTGATGAAGTAGTTAATAAACTAAAATCAACCGGAATTGCACCGCCTTCGTCTGTAAGAACAGATCCCAAGTTCTTAGCAATTACAAACCCTTTGGCATCTTCTTTTAATAAAATATTTTTGATGTTCATCACTGAAGCAGCAGAAACACCATCGGCACAAAGAATAGCTACTTTTCTGGAGGCAATTGTTGGAGAATTCGTTGGATTTTTGATCATCGAAAGCGCATCAGAAGACTTCACCGATGAATCGATAGAACGTGGTTCCTGATTTCCCATTTCATTTTCCGGAGAAACACCTTTGTTTATTGGAGTTTCAAGTATTGAGGGTACAGAAGTACCTAATCCTTCCGCCACTTTTTCGGCCAATTGCATGTCTACCTGAGATAAAAGGCCTAACATTCTGACTCTGATCGCAGCTGTTTCTACTTTTCCAAGTTCAAAACGCAACGCTTTTACAATATGACTTTTTTCTGTAGGGGTCTGACTGTTGAAGAATAATTTTGCCTGACCAAAATGATCGGCGAAACTTTCGCTTCTTTCTCGTACTTTATGAGCGTCTACACGTTCATTAAAACTTGAAAATCCACCTTCTTCAATTTTAGCCTGAAAAGGACATCCGCCTCCAAGCGAATTAGGATGGTAACTCACACGACCTTTATTGATCTCTTGGCGCATATGCCCGTCACGCTGGTTGTTGTGTGTTGGAGAAACGCTTCTGTTAATCGGAATTTCATGAAAGTTTGGACTTCCTAATCTTGATAATTGCGTATCGGTATAAGAGAACAATCTGCCCTGAAGCAGGGGATCATTTGTAAAATCAATTCCTGGTACAACATGTCCGGGATGAAAAGCAACCTGTTCTGTTTCTGCAAAGAAATTGTCCGGATTTTTATTCAATACCATGCGGCCAATTATTTTTACAGGAACCAATTCTTCAGGAACGATTTTAGTTGGATCCAGTAAATCAAATTCATATTTGTGTTCGTCTGCTTGTGGAATGATTTGTACACCTAGTTCCCATTCAGGGAAATTTCCCATGTCAATAGCTTCCCACAAATCCTGTCTGTGAAAATCAGGGTTTTTTCCTGAAATTTTCAAAGCTTCGTCCCAAACTACAGCATGTGTTCCTAATTTAGGCTTCCAGTGAAATTTCACAAAAACGGACTCGTTTGCTTCGTTAATTAATCTAAAAGTATGAACTCCAAAGCCTTCCATCATTCGATAACTTCTCGGAATAGCGCGGTCTGACATCGCCCACATAATCATGTGCATGGATTCCGGCATTAGCGAAATAAAGTCCCAGAAGGTATCGTGAGCAGAGGCAGCCTGCGGAATTTCATTATGCGGTTCTGGTTTTACAGCATGAATTAAATCAGGAAATTTTGAAGCATCCTGAATGAAGAAAACCGGAACATTATTCCCTACCAAATCATAAATTCCTTCTTGTGTATAAAATTTTACCGCAAATCCTCTCACATCTCTAGCAAGATCAGTAGAACCTCTAAAACCCGCAACTGTCGAAAAGCGAACAAAAACAGGCGTTTTTAATCCGGCTTCTTTCAAAAATCCGGCTTTTGTTAATTCCGGAATCGGGTTGGTCACTTCAAAAAAACCATGAGCACCGGAACCACGCGCGTGTACGATTCTTTCCGGAATTCTTTCGTGGTCAAAATGGGTTATTTTTTCTCTTAAAATAAAATCTTCGAGTAGCGAAGGGCCACGTTCGCCAGCTTTAAGTGAATTGTTGTCGTCGTTAATACGAACGCCCTGATCAGTGGTCAGGAACTTATTTGTTCCGTCTGATTTGTTTTGCAGCAAATCACGCTGTTTTTCATCTTGAAAATTTTCCATAATCTTGATTTTAGTTTTTTTTTTTGGAGTTTTTTGCTTTGTTATTGCCAGTGTATTAGTGTGTTATGTTTTAATAACAAATGATTTCAAATTTAATTTAAGTATCTGCTAACATCTTATAACATTATTTTTTAAGATTGTACAATTACCATTATATGCTTTGATGATGGGGTCTTATTTGCATGGTTACAATGTCACATCTTTTTGGTTGAGATAAACAAAATAAAACGCTCATGGCAATATCATCAGCTTCAAGCATTTCCATTTTATTAATTTTCTTTTGATGCTCTTCTTTTGTGCCGGGCTGCATATCGCTGGCAACAGCTCCAGGTTCAATTAAAGAAACTTTGATTCCGAATGGATTAACTTCTTTACGTAGTGAAGTGCTAAATCCTCGTATCGCAGATTTGGTGGTTACGTATATAGTGCTTTCCGGCGACTTGTTTTCGGCGCTCATAGAGCCTATATTGATAATATGTCCGGATTTTTGAGGTGACATTCTGGAAACGGCTTCTTTACAAAAACCGAGGTATCCCATAATATTGGTATCTATGATGTATTTCCATTCTTCAAAAGTTCCATCTGTAATGCCATCAGCGGCCAAAGCTGCGTTATTGATCAAAATATCAATACCGCCGAGCTCTTTATCAACTATTTTTAGGATAGTATTTATATCTTGTTTTTTCGTTACATCGGCAGGGGTACCATAAAGTTCGCAGTCTGGAAATTGTTGTTTGATATCATCAAAAGCCTTTCTGAAAGCTTCGTGGTCTCTTCCAAAAATAAGCACGCGTCCGCCAAGGGAAACCAATAAATCGGCAATGGCTTTTCCTATTCCGTTGGTTCCGCCTGTTATTACAATTCTTTTATCTTTAATGTTTTGTCCAAAATATTCGTTTAGCTGTCTCATAATTAGATTTTTATTTCTTAATTAATATTACCATTGTACTTTAATTAATCCCTTACCTGAAATTTCGTATTCGTTTATTTTTAGGTTTTCTTTAAATGGTTTCAGAGCTTCCTTGTTCTGAAATACTTTCATTTGAATTTTGTGATCATACATTTTTATAATTTTCAGATTGTATACCATATCCTGATCACCATCGAGTTTTATAGTGATTGATTTTCCTCTTTTAGTAGGTTGAGTAATAGGATAATCTATGAAAAGAAGAAAATTTCCACCGATTTTTATGTATTGTCTTGGTACAATTCCAAAGGCCATTCCGGCGCCATACACTTCCTGACCTACCTGACCGCTTTTTTGCCAGCCATTATACAAATCCTCCAAAGGAACCCACAAATCAGCCTGTATTTCTCCGGTTTTTACTTCGTCAGACAGCATGTCCTGCGGAAGCAGCGGCGGATAATAATAAGCGATTCGATTAACGGCGTATTTAACGAATTCCGGAATCAGGGTTTTTAACGATGGTAAAATATCCACGTCTTTCGACTGAACAAAATATTCCGACAATGCAGCATAAACTTCTAATTCTTCATAGGCAGCGGTATACGGCGCATCATTAAGTGGAAATATGGAAAAGAAATTAGTATAATTTTTACCGTAGCCATATTTGCAATCATAAAGCTGTACATTCTTGAATAATCCAGTGAGGCAGGTGTAGCTTATTTCCAGATATAATTTTTCATTGGTTATTTTATATAATTCTAATAATGCTCCGGCTGCAAATGCGGTGTTATTGGCCTGATACAATATTTCGACGCCTAGTTCTGCTAATTTTTTGGCTGCTTTTTTTGCTTCGTTTAAGTAGCGTTTTTCTTTAGTCAACTTAAAAAGCAATAGCATTAAGTGTGCATAAGCGCCTGCAACATCCCTTTCTCCTCCGGCGCCGGGAGCAGTCTCTTTTTTTATGATATTGAGGGTTTCCATATCATAAAACACCGGCCATTCGTATTTAAAATGATGAGCCACTTTTATAACATAATCGATAGAATCCAATACCAGCTTTCTGGCGCTCTTGTCTCCGTGTAATGCCAATCTGGCCAAATTCATTAAGGGATGATGCAAATACCAGGAATCCATCACCATTTCCTTCTTTTGTTCTTCAGACTGATCCAATTTGTCGGCAAGCGCCGGAAGCCATCGATTAATACAATTTATTTTTGGATCATAAAAAGCAGGCAACCCCTTAATTAAATCATCATAAAGTGCGTGTTTTTCACCAGTCCATTTTTCATATTCCTTAAATGGACCTAATACAGCAAGCTGAACCATACTTTCGGCCGGCGTTTCATAATCGCACAAGTAAGCATTTAGATACGGATTTCCGTTTGTTTGTGTCCATGCACCTTTATTTTGTTCTAAATCACTTAGAACTTTTTGAGCGATATCCGGCCAAATATGATATTCAATTCTGGGCTGTTGCAACACTTTATATACTTTAACAAGATTGTTTAAAAAGTGTTCACACACAGCTGAAGTTTTCTCTAAAATCTCAGTTTCCAAAACCACATACGCATCTGATATTATAAAAGGTTTACCTGCGGGAAGAGGTGATTTATCAGTTGCAGGGAGTTGAAATCCAATTTCTGGCCAGGTTCCTCCAACTGTACTTTTTGATTCGGTTTGGGTGGCTTCGCAATATTCTGACAATGAAGTAAGATTTTGATAATAAAGAAACGACCCTGTCTTTGGTTTTGTAATACTGGCAAATAGCAACCCGGATCGGGATCCAAATTGCTCCATATGAATTTTACCATTTGTATTTTCTACACTTCCATTTTGTGTCAAAGGCATAATGTCTCTAGGCCAAAACGGAATCATCAAGGGCGTATTTGCAGTAAAATTGGTTTTATAATGCAAGATAGGGGTTGCTGTGTCCGGAAAATCAACACTAACTTCATAATTTCCAAGTTTGGAATTCAATTGAATAACAATCGTTTCGTCATCATCAAAAAGATTAGTAATTTCAAAACAACTGTTCATTCCAAAAGCTGCACGAAATGCTATTTTTCCTTTTTTGGGAAGAAGTACGACAATCCATAAAGAATCGCCCGTATTATAAAATTGAAACGTATAATCAAGAATTTTTCTTTCTAAAAGTAATTCACTGTTTTTAACATCTTCCTGAACTGTGGCGCTCCAAGGCGTAACTGTTTGCATAATGATAAATTTTAATGGATTAAAAGATTCTTTTTATAGTTATTAAAATCTAAGGGTTATTCACCTGTTTGCATATGAGGTGCGTCAACAGGTTTCGACTGTGAGGAGCCAATCTGCCTTAAATAAACAGAAAGCAGTATGATGGCAAAAACAGAAAGGAATTCGCTTTGCCAGTTTTGAAAAGATTCAAACCAAAATCTGGAATCACCGATATAGTCAGAAACAGATTCTAAAGGCATTCCTTTTAATGTTAATTGCTCATTTTGATCTTTTAGACTTCCATAAAAATGAAGTATAAAAGAAATTACAAATAGCAATAACAACGAGATAGTGAGGGAATGTTTGTAGAGGGTAAGAATCCAACCGCCTTTTTTTACAGGCCAGGGCGCGTCTTTTCGGGCAGGTGAGGGTTCTCTGTCGACTTCTTCTTTTTTATCTAGATCCTTTGATTCTGAGGAACCTTTTTGCATTAAAAAAATAGTAAAGACAACAAACAAGCCCATTTGAAGAAATTCGCTTTCCCAATTTTCAAAAGTAGATTCAATAAAATGACCTGAAATAAAATAAGAAGAAAGATTTACGGCCGCACCGCCATTTTCGATTAACTCTTTATTATGTTCTTCAAATCCGAAAATTATCTGACCTGCCAGCGTTACTATAAAAAGTAATAAAAAGCAGATACATAAACCGTTATTGCGTAAGAAGTCTTTCATCTTTGTATTTGTTTCTATCAAAATTGACAAATACTTATGATGAAAAATTATATAATTAAGGTTAGAAGTTATAAAATTTAAAAGAAGATAATGAGTAGCAAAGCGGAGGGAAAAATAAAAAACCGCTAAAAATTGCTTTTACCGGTTTACTATAGAGAATAAAAATGCAATTACTCCAGTACTACATTTTTTAATTTAACTTTTCTGATCAGATGCAATGATTCTGTAATGTGGGTTTTGATTTCCAAAGTAGGAGTTCTGGTTATTTCAGAAGCATTTTTGGCAAGCGTCTCAATATTCATTTTGGCAGACAACAAATCAGATTCAAAAGCTCTCAGAACCGATCTTTTTAAAACGGCACTTTTATTATAGTAATAGATCGCATTATGCAAATCTTCAATTTGTCCGGTAAAATCTAAAATGGCTTTTTTAGAAACAGCCCTACTGTAATAATTTGAAAATTCCAATGGATTGGTTTCAATTGCTTTATCAAAATCTTCAATTGCATTGTAATGAAAATCCATCCTTTGTAAACAGTCGCCTTTAAGCTTATAAGCTTCAGGATGGGCATCAGAATTAGAAAAAGTACTCAAACAAACTAAAGCCTCTTCATATTTATTCGCTAAATAAAATTTCCTGGCTTTTTCTAAATTTTCAAACGATTTATCGGTTGTTGAATTTGAAAATTTCCCTCTAAATTTTAGCATCAAACTAGTGAACCATTTCATAATATGTTTACTTTTTAATTAATAACAGTTTGAAATCAGTGAGAGAGAAATGTAAATTTTTGGGGATTTAAATATAACTAATTTTTTGTAATATTTTGATTTTCAGTATAGAATTTGATTGTAATTTGTGTTAAAAAAAGTTTTTATACTTCTAAAGCAGCTAAAATTTCTTTGATAGAAAAATAAGCGCCACACACAAATTCGTCTGCAGCTCCGTAATACAGGGTAATTTTATCGCCATCCACAACATGGCCATTGGTAAAAACCACATAACCGAAAAAGCCACTCAGTTCGTAATTTTCCTGTGGACTCATAATGGGTTCGATTGTGCGGGCAATAACTTTAGAAGGATCTTCAAGGTCCATTAAAAATGCTCCTAGACAATATTGATGTTCTGCATTTGCTCCGTGGTAAATTTCGAGCCATCCTTTATCTGTTTTAATTGGCGCGGCTCCGGCACCAACTCTTGCACTATCCCAAAATCCCATTCGGGTTCCGAGAAGAAATTGATGATTTCCCCAATGAATTCCATCAGGAGATTCGGCCAGCCAAATAAAATTTCCTCCAATTTGTGGACTTGATGGTCGGTGTAAAGCATAAAATTTGCCGTTTATTTTTTCTTCAAAAAGAGCAACATCTTTATTGTGCGGAGGAAAGATCATGCCTTTCATTTCAAAATTTTTCCAGTCTTTAGTGGTTCGCAATCCAACTCCCACGCCGTTGGATGAAACTGCTGTATAAGTGATATAATATTGATTTTCGAGATAACTAACTCTGGCGTCTTCAATACCAAATTGTTCCAATATTCCGGAACCTACAAGAGGATTAAAACCTTGAGGAGTATAAAAATGAATGCCGTCATCGCTGCATACTAAACGAAGATGCGAAAGTGTCGTTAAATAATCAAGTCCTTTATATTGAATTACCCTGGCATCAGTAGCAATCAAATCAGGATCATTAAGCGGTATTTCAATAATTTCAATTTTTCCTAAAGCGTTTACTACCGGAAAAAAGATAACGCCTTCCTTTTGTGCAATACTTTCTGCAACTCGTACCAACAACCAGGTTTTTTCTTCGAAAACAAAAACTCCCGGGTTCAAAAGACTGATAATTTGTAATTCGTCGCTACTTGCCTGTAAATCTTTGGGCATTAAAAGTGGATTCTCTGGAAATCTTCGTGCAATGTCGCTCATAATTTATTTGTTTAAATTAAGTAGGAATCTGGAAAAGGTTGAAATGATTATAGAAATAAGGAAACATAAAAATAAGCAATTTTGTGCTTATGTTCTTTTATATAATAGGAGTTTAGTTTTTTAAAATTGACATTTCTATTTTTAAGAAAAAGTATAATTTATTTGATTTTATGTTTGTTATAGTGTTGTTTATCAATTATATGAGTTGATTTTTAAACCTTGTATTTAAGGTTGTTACTAATGAATTAGTTAAAATACTAACAAATTAGTTTGTCTACTAATTAATTAGTAGTATCTTGCATCAAAATTTGTAAACGATGATAAAACTAGCAAAAAGAGAAGAACAGATCATGCAGGTGTTTTGGGATTTGAACAAAGCCTTCATAAGAGATATTATTCCATTATTACCAGATCCGAAACCGCATTATAATAGTGTGGCGACTATAGTGAAGATACTGGAAGAAAAAGGTTTTTTGAATCATGAAACCGCTGGAAATATGCATTGCTTTTTTCCGGTAATAAGTAGGGAAGAGTACCAGCAATTTGCGCTAAAGGATATTGTGAGTCAGTATTTTGATAATTCTTATCCTCGAATGCTGGCCTTTTTTGCCAAAGAGCAGAAACTGACAGAAAAAGAATTAGATGAAATTGTGCACCTCATTAAAAAAGAAAAGATATGATACCTTATATTTTATATTCTGCGCTTATTCTTACGGCCTGTTTGGTATTTTACAAACTGCTTTTGCAAAAAGAAACTTTCTTTCATTTAAACCGACTTGTATTGCTTTCCTGCATGGCATTGGCTTTTATTTTGCCATTAGTTCCGGTTCCTTATCAATTATCTTTTAGAAAAATTGCTGTAGAAAAACCTGTTATTGTAACAGACACTCCGGTGAATACCTCTACAACTGCAGTGCTAAAAGAACAACCTGTACAACCAACACTTGCTGAAAAGACGGAACAATTTGTCAATTTTGAATCAATTACAAAGTTGTTATTTTATTTGTATTGGTTTGGTGTTATAGTGTTTGCCTTTAACTTTTTGATGCAGGCTGTCTTATTATTTTATAGAGCCTATTCGAAGTCGGTTATTCAGGATGGAAAATTCCGTATTGTCGAAATAACAGGCGATAAGGCGCCTTGTTCTTTTGCTAATACTATTTTTATTAATCCTGAAAAATATGAGTGGGAAACCTACAATCAGATTTTGCTTCATGAAAAAATTCATATTGAACAAAAGCATACCATTGATCTTTTGCTTGCTGAGATCGTTCTTATTTTTCAGTGGTTTAATCCTTTTGCCTGGCAATGGAGAAAAGCGTTAGAAATTAATCTTGAATTTTTGACAGATGACCAAATGCTGCAACAGGATACGGTGGAAAAAGAAAGTTATCAATTCAGTCTGCTACAGGTAGCAGCGCCACAATTCCCTTTGAGTCTTACAACTAATTATAATCAATCATTATTAAAAAAACGAATCATCATGATGAACTCAAAAAAATCAAACGTGCACACCACCTGGAAATACTTTTTCCTGCTGCCAATTATGGTGCTGTTTGCCTGCCTTTTTAATCAACCGGCAGCGCAAAGTCAAACGCTGGCTTTTAAAGAAAAAGAAGAAAAGCAAGAAAGACAGTCCAACATTCAGAGCGGAATGGAGACGGAAGGAAATTGGTTTGCCACTATCAAAGGCAATACTGTAAATGTGCAATTTAAAAGCGACGAAAACGACAATTCGAACAGTACTTTTCAGCTGAATGAATTTAAAGACCTCCCGAGAGACAAACAGGGAACATTCACCTTAACACGCGAAGCCGGAACAATGACTTTTGTTGGTAAATTTGAAGGTGACAAAGGCATGGGAACCTATAAATTTACGGCTAACACAGCTTATAGCGCAGCAATGGAGAAGGAAGGTATTGACCTTAAGGACGATGAAGATCGTATGGTTTTCTTTATGATTAACATCAAACAATCTTATGTACAAATGCTTAAGAAAAATGGTTACAGCAAACTAGACAAGGACCAACTTATTCCTCTTGCTGCATTAGATGTAAATGAGGACTATATTACTTCAATTAAACAAGCAGTTCCGGATATTGATTTGGAGGACCTTGTTCCTTTTAAATCATTGGGAATAGACCAGGCATATATTGAAGAAATTCGTAAATCTGGTTACAAAGATCTAAGTGCGGGTAACATTATTGCATTAAAATCTCAGGGAATTGATGCAAAATATATCAAGGATTTCCATGGTTCTACAACTTCGAAAAAGAATGACAAAGAGGCAAAAGATGGAGAAGATCAAGAAGATAAAGATGACGATATTATTGCATTTAAATCATTGAAAATTGATCAGGCTTTTATTGATTCCTTTAAAAAATTAGGTTATAATGCTCTTTCGAACGATGATCTAATTGCTTTCAAGTCGCTAAATGTAACGCCTGATTTCATAAATAGTTTTAAGAAAGCAGGTTATAACGATATCAGTGCAGAAGATTTATTAGCTTTGAAATCGTTAAATGTAACACCAGCATTACTACTAGAATAAAAGGATCTTGGTTTTAACGATTTGGATCTTGAAGATGTAGTGGGAGCAAAAGCAGTTGGTGCGACACCATCTTTTATCAAATCGATGAAAGGAAAAGGACACGATTTTAAAAGCCTGGATAAATATGTTTCATTGAAAGCGGTTCTGGGCGGTAACTAAACATAAAAATAAATCAGGTTGTAAGATAAAATAAGGCCCAAACCGAAAGGAATGGGCCTTATTTATGCTCCTTAATTAATGACTTTTGTCATTTTCAAAACCAAGAATGGTAATCATATAGGGTGTGGCAGAAACTTTTATTTTCTTTACAACTGTCAGTGTCGACAAATTTAGTTGTAGCAATTCGCCCGTAGCAGGAGAAGTGAGGTAAGCAAACTTTTCTGTTAATTGCATTTGTGGTTTTAAAGCGGCATCAGTGGCAGTTTCATTTATAATTTTGCCTTCTTTTTCAGCTTGTAAACTTGTCAGGTTGAATAATTTGAATTCACCTGAATGCAATAGGATTCCGAGTTTTGTCGAGTTGTAGTTCACCTTGCATTGCATGATGGCAGTACTCTGAAAAATAGGTTTAATAGAACCGTTAACTACATCAATTAAGTAAGCTCCTTTTGCAGCAGTATACCCAACAAATTTTCCTTTTGCTTTTGTTTCTAAAATACTTCCAAACCAGGCAGTTCCAAAATCTTCAGGAAGTGAAATAAGTTGCTGTTTTCCTGAACTTTCAACCACCAAAACACCGCTCGCTGAGCCGAAAACGGCATAAGTTCCGTCAGAGGCATTTCCGTGAATACCTTTTGTTGCCACAGTTGCATCAAAAAGGGTTTTCCCTGCATTATCAATAATTTTTACTTTTTCAGGAAGTGTTCCTGCAACCGAATTATCTTTTACGGTAATCGCATAAGTACCATTGCTAAAAGTAGCCATGGCACCGTGATGCGCCAACAAACCCGCATTTATCGATTTGAACTTTGCTCCGACTGTATTAATTTCTGATTCCTTAGCAACAGCTAACGTGCCGTCTCCGTCATTGAAAGTGAGTAATTCTCCTATTTTACTTTTAAAATGAGTTGGCAGAAGCGATTGACCAACCAAAGCACCAAACTTCGGAGTTCCGTCTACATCGACATGATCACCGTGACTTTCGAACCCACTGTCAAAAGTTTCTACAGTATTTGCTGTTCGGTGTATAATTCCTGCGTATCTACCGGATTCAGTGGTGTAAAGTGATGCTTTTGCAAATTTGGCAGTAAAGGAAGTTGTGCTGGCATCCAATGGATTTACCAATGTAAGAGCTGTTGTTTTTTCATCAGAAAGTAATATTCGCAGGTATTTGTATTCAGATAACGCTTCATCAGGAATTGCAGTGTTATCATCGTCATTGTTACAGGAAACTGCAAATGAGGCTAAAACAAATAAGAAAATCAGTTTGAAATAATTGTTTTTCATTTTTAAAGGGTTTAAAGTTATTATTGGGATTATGAATTAATAATTGATAGTAATGGGCATCGATTTATAAACACTCAGGTTGTAGGTTGTGTTTTTATAAAGTACCACCCAATTGTATTGACCAGATTGCCAGGCTTTGTCTCCCGTAATTACGGTTCCGTTTGCATCGTTTTCAGCACCAATTATGATACTCTCACCACCCCAAACCTCATTTATCTTGTGTAGGGTAGCCATTTTTGAAGCGGGTGGAAGGCCTTTATGTTCTACTTTTGAGATGACAATCACCTTTTTAAAATCCAGATTATCGATACTTTCAGGATGGTAATTGGCACTTTTCTTTATTAAAACAGAATACAAAATTCCGTCTCCCATAATCTGGCTCACCTGGGCATGTGCTGTAAGCAGATCCTTCTTTTTAAAGATTAATTCCGGTTCCACCCAGGTTTCCATATAATAAATCAAATCATCATTTCGGGAAAGCATATCTCTGCCAATTAACGGATCAGCAGGCATATTAGCGGGATCTGTAATCGTTAGTTCTTCTTTAATTTCGAGTTCGGTACCGTTTTCGTCTTTCACAATGAAATAGAAATCGAATTTACCTTCCGGAGCTTCTGAAGGAATATTGAAGTGTTTGTGTACATTGGTGTTTTTCGCCCCTTTGTATTCGATCCAGTTTAATTCAAACTTCCAGTCTTTACTATAGATTTCTCCTTTTTTTGGAAGGATTTTTAACTGTACATCGCCAATTTTATCACCGGAAATAACATCAGCATTAAAATGGAAATCACGGCCAATCAGGGCACGTTTGTTGTTGGCGGTTCCAATTTCGACGTTGTTAGCTGTTGGTTTCGAGACAGTGCGCTCGTCGTCGTCGTTATTACAAGCCGTAAAGGTGGCTGCCGTTACAAAAAACAGAAGAAATAATTTTACTTTTTTCATAGGGTTTGGGATTAATTAATTGAATTCATAGTGCATTTATTTTAATAGTAAAAAGGGAATTTTTACAGACAGAATAATGTTTCTGCTGGCTTCAGGCAGTTCTATTAAACGATAAAAACTGGTATGATTCAGGTATTTGGTATTGAATAAATTCTGAATCTGGAAGCTTAGAATGAAATCCTGCTGTCCTGCTTTAACTTTAGTTCCAAAGGCCAGATTAAAAACACTACTGCTTGCTGTTTTTTTCTCCGGCGGAACAATCTGATTTTGCGCCGCGGTATAACGGTAATCGATCGAAAAATAGGTACCGCTCAAATTTTTAATTTCCGGGGTATAATTCAGCCCAAACAAAATCGACGCAGGAGGCGAGAAAGGGAGTGTGTAGCCTTTTTTACTGCCCGATAATTGTTCTGAATAAAGATATTCTGCCAGAATTTCGCCGGTAAAAAGAGGCGTAAAGTGATAGCGCACTTGCAATTCTCCACCGTAGCGCATCACTTTGCTTTGTTCGTATTCAAAAACCTGATTGCCGGCACCATAATAAATATCGTGTAGCGAAGTCGGATTCAGGTAAATGTAATTGGGGAAATAATTGAAAAACGGACTCAACTGAACAGACCATTTATTGGACTTCCATTCCATACCAAGATCCAGCTGATAAGAACGTTCGGCTGCTAAATCTGGATTACCTTTCTCAAATCTGAAATAGTGGTAATTGACACCGTTTGAAGCGAGTTCTTTCGCAATTGGCATTCTGAAACTCGTTCCGAGATTTGCTTTTAACGACCATTGCCCGGGCGTATAATTCACGCCTGTTGACCAGTTAAAACTTTTAAATGTTCTTGTAAGGGCTGAAGAACGTTTTAAATGTTCAGCAGTAGTCAGCTCGTTTATTGTCTTTTCACTAGGAAACCAGTCTGTATATTGTTTCATTTCGATTCGGCCATAATCCATCCGAACAGCTCCATGTAACAACCATTGGTCGCTGAGCTGCATTTTGTCGTAAACAAATAATCCGGCATTGGTTTGTTTAAAAGCAGGAATTAAAAAACTCCAGCCGTTAATTTCATTTTGTTGCTGTTCGCCATTTAGCCCTACAGTTAAATGATGATTTTGGATTGAAAATTCATCCTTAATCGCAACAGAAAAAACTTCTTTATCATATTGTCTTTCTAAATCCTGTGGTGCATACATCCCTTCAGGATAGACAGGTGGCATATAGCCATGATTGACATAATGGCTGTATTCCCGACGGAAATTCTTCTGAAAACCCATTTGCGTTTCCAATTGATGAGCGCCCAATTGAAAAGAAGTTGTCGTACTAATTTTAGTATGCGTGACTTCCTGAAAAGGCATTAAAATATCTCTGCTTGATTTATCGTGAAGTTCGGTATCTACATTTCGGGGTTCCAGCCCATGTGCATTGGCAAAAAAGCCACTTTTGCTGTAAATGTTACTGATATATAAAACCGATTTAAATTTTTCACTACTGTAACCTCCACTGCCGTGCCAATCGAGTTCACGTCCTGCTGTGTTGCGTAAATGATTTTTATATAAGGGGACAGCATAATTATAAACCTGAACGGTATCAGTAGGAACACGATAATCTCCATAATCCATGGCAGTAAGTCGCGTATCGAAAAACCATTTCTCTTTACGTCCAAAAAGGTTGACCGAGCCACCAAATTGTGCATTATTGCTTTTTCCGCTAAAGTCAGCACTCCCCCCAAAAGTATTTTTAACTGGAAAAGGTACAGGTTTTATATTAACCGCACCGCCAATGGCATCTGATCCATAAATAAAAGAGGAAGGTCCTTTAATAATTTCAACCCGATTTACGGCGTATTGGTCAATTTCAAGCCCGTGATCGGCGCCCCATTGCTGACCTTCATGTTTGATGCCGTTTTCGACAACAATAACCTGATTAAAGCTTAGTCCCCGAATTAAGGGTTTTGAGCCACCGGAACCAATGGAAATGGTCTTAACACCCGGAATCCTTTGCAAGGACTGCATAAGGCTTCCACCGAGATTTCGCTGAATAAAACTGCTACTTACCGTTTCAATAGAAAGTGATGTTTCTTTTTTTCGATGTGTTTCATAAGAATCTGTAATAATCACTTCCTGCAACTCTTTTATTTCCGGATGTAATACAATAGCAGCAAGTACCATTTCCTTTTTATTTAAAGAAATTTGGACTTCATAGTACGCGTAACCGTAAAAATGTACGGTTAAGAATTTAGTATCTTTTGGTATCTGGTTAAAAAAGAAATTACCTCCGTGATCTGTAGTTGTACTTGCATTGCAGGGATAAAGAGTAACGATAGCGCCCTCTAATGGTTTGTGACCAGTAGAAATTACGCTACCCGATAAACGAACGGTTTGCGCTGTCCCCTTTGTCACTATAGCAAAACAAAAAAGCAACAGGCAAAAAGTCTGCAATCGATTTGATTTATTTTGATACATTAAAAACAACTTATAAAACTTTAATACTTAATCCTTTGATGGTTTGCCAGCCTTCTTTATCCGTCAAACGAATCATAAAATGATAATCACCCGGATCAACATCAGTCGGAATCAGGATTTCCTGTGATGCTTCGTAACTTTTTTGTCCTACGGGAATAGTAACTGAATTAATATACAACAGTGGGTTTACAGGCTTTTTGACAGGTTCAGTAGCACAATTATTGACTTCGGTGCTGTGCGTGTGATGGTCAAAATTGTGATGAATGTCAAGACTGTAAGAGCCCAATTCAGTGTTGTCTGTAAATTTCGCTCTGAATATAATTTTCTGGCCCCGGGTGACCTGGCTGCATTGTATAGGGAAAGCGTTTGCGGCCGAAGTATCCACTACAGGATACTCCGTATCAATTTCATTTTTGTCACTATCACAAGAAGTGAAAGCAAAGGCAATGGTGCAAAAAAATACCAGAATTCTGGTTGTTGGGCATGTTAGCGTATTCATAACTATTAAATATGGGTTACAGAGGACTGCATTTCGTGTCAGAAATGGGGTAAAATGTGAAATGTGAAATGCGGAATGTGAATTGTTAAACTGTGAAAAAGTGAAAAGGAGATGCGAGATGCTAGTGACGCAGAGTATTGTTTCCTAATGAAATAGAAATTATTATAATACGAATGCCTGAATTTACTGGTTTTCGAGGTGAAATAATCATGACACGCAAGCATTAAAGACAACGCTGGTGCTATTGTATGCAGGAAAAACGAATAGATACAACGCTTATCAGAAAAATTAATTCTTTTCGGATAATTTGCTTGTAAACCCTCTCAAATTTCAAACTTTACTTTTACAGTTTTAGAAAAGAGGAGGGGCCCTTAGAGAAAATAACGAGCCTTTGAAAAACTCAGAAAAGGATGAGAAATAAAAATGTACCGTATGGATTAACGGACTATTTTTATAAAACTGAAAACAGCTAAAAGAAAAAGTAGCTACAGGACTAAATTTAAAATGACAGATGGTACATTCTTCATTACTATGATCGTGTACTTTTAAATCCGCTTTATTGCTTTGTAATTGCAGTTTTACGCTTTTATGCGAAGTATTGTGACTTTGTATGTGTTCATAAGAATGTATCGCCGGAAATAGTATCGCAAATACTACAACCAGTGGTAAGAAAAGAGAAAAGATTCTTAATTTCATTTTCATTCTAATTAAACTATGCTTAACGCAATGTTGTTGCAAATATATACTTCTTATTTGTAAATGCAACATTGTTTCAATAAAAAAATCAGACATAAAAAAATCCTTATGTGTAGGTGCATAAGGATTAGTATTTTATAGTGAAATCGAGTTTTAATTATCGCAAAAAGCGCCAATTTGCTTTAGATGTCTTTCTGTTTGGTATTTATTAAAGTTGTCCCATTTTGGGGCAACAGTTGTTTTTTGACCGTACATCGCATCCAGACAAATATTGTTGTCTTTGTAGGTTTCATGTAAAACAGACAGAATTTTAAAGAAAAATTCGTCCAGCATTGTGATGGCTTCAAATTCAGATTTTAGCGTATCGTAATTCTCATCTGCCGAATTCAATAATTGAAGTAAATTTAAAACTTCCTTCTTTTCTTCTTCGTTGATTTCAGTAGCATAACCCATTTTCAATGTTTTAAAAACAAGATTATTCCATGCTTTGCTGTCATGACCCCACTGAACATCTGGAAGATTTAAGGAATGCTCACAAATCAGAATGATAGAAAAAAGAACATCATTTAAATATTCTGCAGGAAACTCATCAAAACTTCTGAATTCGAAACCGCTTTGGTACATTTTTTCCTGATTAAAATCAAGACCCACTTCTGAAAGCATTTCGTATTCCATTTCTGTTTCAATCTGATCGCGCCACCAGATGTTTTCTTCCTTTTCAAATTTCAATAACTTTCTGAAATTGTCTACGTTGTACGTTAGAATTTTACCTTTTGGCATTGCTTTGTTATACGTTCCAACGCCAATGTAACGGGACATTGCATTTCGCATAGAACCTAAAGTAAACTTTTTGTCCAGACTGTACTTGTCACTTATCACGCCCATAATATCAGGACTTCCAAGAGTAGCGATGAAAAAAGGCTCAAACCATTGCAATAAATAAATCGCATTAGCATGTGTTTTTTCAAAATCAGTATAGTCAACAATTCTGCTGTCTTCCGTCAATGAAGGTAACGTAATATGAAAATGATACGTTCCGTTATTAAACAAAACCAGGTTTTCCTGATTGGTCATGAACATATTAAGTCCGTTGTTGTAATCCGGAAAATTTAATTTTCCATTTAAAACAGATGATTCATTGATTTTATCTAAAAATAACTTTTTGGTTGCTTTTAGTTCTTTGCAGGAATCAGCAATGGTTCTGTTTTCAAAATATTTGGTTACAAATTCGATAGAATCGCCATCAAAATGTACAGATCCCATCGTTTTGTTTCTTTGGGTAATCATACTTTGAATGTTGTAAGGCTGATCTTCAAGGAAAAGTTCCATGATCGATTTCCCAAGATATTCAGGGTTTTCAATTGGCTGTGCGTTTTCTTCGCCAGTTGCCGTATCAATCAATGGTTTTATTGGCGATAACATTTTGTGCTGATAATTGATATCCAGTTTTTCAAGTGAATGACTGTTCATCATTCGGCTTACTTTGTAACTTTCTTTTGAGTTAAAAGCTTTTTTCAAAACAGGAGCAAGGCTTTCTGGTTTGTAGCATTTTCTATAGTCGATACTGTATTTCTCAAAACCAATTTTTTCTTGTATAAACGCACCAGAAACTATTAAGGATTCCTCAAATTGCATGTAGGTTTCGTTTTCTAATCCAATTCCCCAATAATATTTTTTTGTCTGATTGTCTTTCATTTATACTAATTTTCTTTTTATGGTTGATACTACTTTAAAGTTGTTTTTTTTATTAAGAGATACACATCCAATTGATCAAAACCAGAGACAAAGCAGCTTTAACGGATCGCATAAATTGTTGCCTCCATTAAAAAAGTTTATTCGACTTTTAGAATTTTAGAAATGTATTATAGTTTTAGGAATTTTGCACTTGTATCAACTGAATGACTGATAAAAAAGTAAAATTTTACAAAGGGGCTTATAAAATTATAATGATCACTAATTACTTTTATATCAATAATTTAAGCAGATAAATAGCCTAATTGTATTTTTTAGCTATTCCTGTTTTTTCCAAGTTGCAAAAGTAGTTATTTATTATGTTATTTCCAAGTGGTTAACACGCTGAAAATCAATTAATTTTTTGAATGTTTGACCAGAAGCTTTGTAGGCTTATTTTATTCATGATAGTAAAACACAAAAGAGGAATATAATTCATCGTTCCACCAGTCTTTTCTTACTTCCGAAAAATAATTGTAATTCAGCTTTCCTGCCTGAGATTGCAAGGGATAAACGACAACACCATTTTCGCGATACGCTTTATGTAAATCAGTTTCCGGAACAACTGGAACGATATGTCCTGAAAGTCCTTTTTCTCTTCTTTTGGCGCAAATGATTCCAATTCCGCCATTTTCATTTACCTTATTCTGAATTTCCTCAGCACTATCCATTTTCTCCCAGCCAAAATTAGGTCCCCATTCCAAAAACCAGTCGGTAATGGCGCTGGAATAAATTCGGTCTACGGTTTGCTCAAAAACAGCTTCGACGTCTTGCCCTTGTGCCATTTTTTCGAGAGATTCATCCGTCCACCAAACTGTCGGAAGATATACTTTCGAGAAATAACAATAATCGTATGAGTAGACATTGCAATAGGTATCTTCTACTGTTCGCTGATATCTAATATTATTTTCGACATCCAGTTTAGCAATAAGCTGGTGAATGCTTTCTTTTTTACTGGCAACATCCGTTAAATCTCTATACGGAATGGTGGAATCACTAAGTGGTGTTTCTTTCATTTCCGCAGAATCTAAACGAGATTCCGGATGGGGTAATAAATCGGCTTCTTTTATTTGAGGATATGTAATTGGATTATTTTCCAGAGGTAACGATGCTACTGATTCTATATGTTTTTCCATTATGACTTCTTAAAATTAATTGACTTAACAGTATAGAAACTGAATTCTTGTACCATTATTATTGTCAGCTAAAAAAGTAAATATAACAATTTTAAGTTTCTGAGGAATTTTGACAGAAGAAAATAGTAAAAAAATAATTTAAGTTTTCCCATGACATTATACAAAAAGTTGCTCTTCCTCTCTTTCCTTATCTGATAATTCCTTTGCAAAACCTTCACTCTTTCTAATAAGTGCAATTCTGGGACTTTTTACAAATTCGATAAGATTAAAATCAGAAAATTGGACAACTAAGTCATTGATTTCTTCTTCGTTTCCGGTAGCCTGGAATATGGTATAATCTCTTTCGATTGAAACTGCCGTGACAGCAGCATTATTTAGGAAAAAGTTTAAATTTTCCTGATAGAGGATTGATGTTAGCACTTTAAAAAGAGCAATTTGTTTCCAGATGATGTCTTCATTGGTATTGCAATAACATTTATAAACTTCAATTATTTTTTCAATTTGGGGAACTAAATTTTTGACGATTTCATAAGTTTCTGTTACCACGATTGTAAAACGAGATATTTGATCCACTTCAGAAGAAGAAAAGTTGAAGCTTTCTATTTTAATTTTTTTCCTTGAAAAGATTAAAGTGATTTTTTGGAACAATTGTACTTGATCTTCGGCATAAATGGTAAAAGTGTATTGTTTTTTCATGGCTGTTTCTTTATGAGTATGTATTAATTGTTAGGTTATTTTCAAAAAAAAACCTTCCTCGTTTTGACAGAGAAAGGTTTTTATTAGTATGCAATAGATTCCTGACTCGTCATGTGATACGAATACTAATAATTGCGATAATACTGTTAGTTGCTACGTTTTTCATAGTTGCTCAAAATAGAAAAGACCTCCTGAGTACGGGGAGGTCTTTTCAAATTATATCTTTAAATATATTTATACAACACCTCTCTGTAGACATCTAATAATGGCTACACTAATAATAATAGAGATGTTAATACTGTTTTTCATTTCTTTTTGTGAATTGCAAATGTATTGATTTTTAATTAATCGGGTTGTTTTAATTTGTAATATGCAATTATAATATCTTTTAAAAACCAATATAAATACTATAACCTATTTTTTTTACTTTTGTTAAAGCGTTATCGGGATTGTGTTAAGTTGTTTTTACTTTTTAAAAATATATTTATGAAAGCATTAGTTATTGGAGCGACAGGTTCGACAGGAGAATTTTTGGTTGACGAACTTTTAGCAGATGCAGCTTATACATCAGTTACTGTTTTTGTTAGAAGAACAATAGGAAAGCAAGATCCAAAGTTGACAGAACAAATTATCGATTTTTCTACTATTGATTCTTATAAAGATTTAATAGTGGGTGATGTCTTTTTTTCTTGTTTGGGAACAACACTTAAAGCCGCCGGATCAAAAGAGAATCAAACAAAAATTGATTTTGATATTCCTGTAACGTTTGCACGATTAGCAAAAGAAAACGGAGTTCCCTCTTTTGTATTACTGTCGGCTTACGGAGCCTCTGTAGAAAGCAAGGTTTTTTATTCTCAAATAAAAGGAAAATTGGAAGATGAGATTGCAAAACTTGATTTCAAACAATATATTATTTTCAAACCCGGATTACTTTCAAGAGCCGGCACGGATCGATTTGGTGAAAAAGTGATGGATAATCTTCTAAAATTTGCCAATGCAATAGGTTTGTTTAGAAAATTCAGACCATTAGCAACCAGTATTTTGGCAAAGAAATTAGCAATGGCACCAAAAGTGTTATCTAATGGAACTTCTGTCATTAAATTGGATGAAATATTCCGTTTTGGGGAATGATGGCATAAAATTTATTTTTATAATCATTTAAAAAAATATCCTTGCCGTAACTCTCTCTCTCTCTCTCTCTCTCTTTGAGAGTCTAAGCATATTAGGTTAATATCGTTTTTTCTTTTGCACCCATAATAAGAAGCCACAAACAGATTCCGATTTCTCCCAAGGCCGAAGGAATGCTTACATATTTAGAGAATCCATAATCAGAATAATCAGGGATTAAAGTATTTCCGAAAAAATTTATGAGGTAGCCAAAACACCCCATTATCAGTAAAACGCCAAAAAATTTAGGTAAAAAGCCGGATTGGTATACCAAATAACCAAACGGAAATAACCACAGTCCCCAAAATATCGAAACCATTAATATGCCATTATCATATTGATTGAGATAAAACATGATCTGCGATTTCAATTGTTCATTTGAAAAAATAGTATGATTTTCACCATTGATGAGCGACAGTACAGCGAATTTATTCTGGATATTTAAAAAGGAAACCGGAACACTAATTATGGCTAAAAGAACCATCAATTTTGCATACAATTCATTTACCGGTGCAAGGAGTTTATAAAGAGCAACAGGCAACATTAAAAAGAAAATATAACAGATTACACCACTCACAATTCCAAACCTAAAAAGTGTCTGAGATGCTTTTATAGCATTAAAAGTCTCCGTTGGATTATCCCAAAAAATAAGTTTAGAAGGTACATAAGCCAGGCTAAAAAAACCGGTTAACACAACAACGAGATAGAGTAACCCTGCAATTCTAGCCTTTTTTTTATTTGATGTCATATTGAAATTATTTAGATGGTTTCCTGTAAGTCGGTTTGTTTAGGCCAATTAAATGCTTTCCATACAATTATTGCTGTAATGATGCTTTCGAGAATCGCATAAAAAACATAAAAAGCTCTCCATTCCGAAAATGAAGTGACGGCAATCAACAGCATAATGGCAGTAAAAAAAAGACCAAAAATAATGTTTAACACTTTGTTTACGATTGGTTTTAGTAGTATTGACAAAGCAACCATCAGCGCCGGAATTGCTAATAACAACGAAGCCATAAATAATTTTTGAGGATTATCAAGTAAACTGGTTCCTTCCATTATTCCCGATGTTTTTCCGGGAACATATAGTTCAAAATAGTCTCCATACAGGTACAAAAATGTCACAGAAGCCCATAGCAGGGCAAGTTTAATTTTGATATTGATTTTGAAATCTTCAAGAATAGTTTTTTTCATCTTTTAAAAGGTTTTAAAGCTATTTTAAACTTTTAATAAGACGATTAGATGTTGATAATGTTACAGTTAATTATTCACATTGAATTTTTGAATGCATTCAAATTCCCATTTTATAAGAATTCGACCGTTTACAAATTATACAATTCCATTATTTACGCGGCTACGATCTCATTTAAATTTTGCGAAAAATGCTTCTTGCTATATATCGCAAAAAGGAATATAAATTAGCGAAATGTAGTGATTAGAAAAATATGTTTTTTATTTAATTGATTGATAATAAGTTATTTGTAATTTAGGTGTAAAGATTGTAATAGGTTTTTCTAAATTGAAAAATAAGGTAAACAATGTCGTTTTATTCAAAAAAAGGCAGTTGTCAGAACAATAATTAAAACTTGAAATTATAAAATCGTCATTGACAATACGTTATTAATCATTAAATATTTATTCTTATGACCAAATCAAAATCCATAATTCTCATACATGGAAACTTTGTAAATGACCTTAGCTGGGCAAAATGGAAAAGCCATTACGAACAAAAAGGATATACAGTTTATACTCCGGCCAATCCCGGACATGACGGAAATCCTTCCGATTTAAGAAAACAGGTACATCCTGCACTTGTTAAAACAGGTTTTATAGATATCGTTAACAACATTTCGAAGCTCATCGACAGTCTGCCTGAAAAACCATTAGTTATAGGGCATTCTATGGCCGGAATGGCAGTGATGAAATTGTTAGAATTAAATAAAGTAGCAGCGGCTGTAAGTATTGATGGTGCACCACCAAAGAATGTATTTCCTCCAGTACAAACCTTAAAATCAGTGATACCGGCATTTGGTTTTTTTTCCGGTAAAAAATATTTTATGGGGAGCCGTGAGTGGTATGACAAATGCTTTTTTAATACACTTCCTGAAAGTGAAAGAGCAAATGCTTTTGAAACTTATGCCGTGCCGGAAAGTTTCAAAGTAAGCCGCGAATTGGTCCTAAACTCTTTTTCTAACATTGATTTTGGAGTATCACACGAGCCGATTTTATTTATTGGCGGAGGCAGCGACAATATTTTTCCACAATCACTTACAACAACTTTGGCAAATAAATACAAAGACAAAAAAAGTCGTGTTGATCTGAAGATTTTTGACGGTAAAAGTCACTTCATCTGCGGCGAAAAAGGATGGGAAATAGTAGCCGATTATATTTTGGACTGGTATGAAAAACTATAAAAGTGAATTTAATTTAAAATGATTAATAACCATTAAAAAGAAGTAAAATGAGTACGATTACGGTTAAAGACGGAACAGAAATTTATTATAAAGATTGGGGAACAGGACAGCCTGTTTTCTTTCATCACGGCTGGCCATTATCAGCAGATGACTGGGATGCGCAAATGTTGTATTTCCTTGACCAGGGATTCAGAGTAATTGCACATGACAGACGCGGTCACGGAAGATCTACACAAACCTACAAAGGAAATGAAATGGATACTTATGCAGCTGATGTAGCAGAACTTACAGCATTTTTAGATTTGAAAGATGCCATACATATCGGACATTCAACAGGAGGAGGAGAAGCCATAAGATATGCCGCAAAATACGGAAGCAGAGTAGCTAAAGTAATACTTATAAGTGCAGTGACGCCTTATATGGTTTTGAACGATAATAATCCAGATGGTGTTCCAATTGCTGTATTTGATGATATTCGTTTTAATACTGCCAATAACAGACAACAGTTTTATCAGGATCTGACTTTCCCGTTTTATGGATACAATAGAGAAGGAGCTGCTGTAAAAAAAGGAATTCAGGATAATTGGTGGCGTCAGGGAATGATGGGCGGAATTAAAGCGCATTATGACTGTATAAAGGCATTTTCAGAAACAGATTTTACGGAAGACTTGAAAAGTGTAGACAAACCTGTACTTATACTACATGGAGAAGACGATCAGATTGTTCCCTATGTACCAACTGCTTTGAGAGCAGCTAAATTAGTTAAAAACGGAAAACTGATTACGTACCCAGGTTTATGCCACGGAATGCCAACGACAGATGCAGCAACTGTTAATGCAGATATCTTAGCTTTTATTAAAGCTTAAGAATCAGATTTAAGTCAAAAAAAATTGTAGAAAACCAGAACCGCAGTATTAAATTCAACTGAATTTGATACTGCGGTAATTTTTTATTATTTAATAAATTTCGTGAGAACTTCTTTAAAAAGTGGTGTTTCTGCTTTTTCAAGCCATTCAAACGCCAGCATATCGGGTGTGATTATTTCTGCTCCGTTTTTACTCATTCTTTCGAGCGCTCTTTCTTTATCGTTTGGAATTCGGGTTCCCACCGCTGAATCCAGAATAAAAACTTCGTAACCCAATTCCAGAAGATCCAGAACAGTTTGCTGTACACAAATGTGCGCCTCCGTTCCTGCCACAATAATTTGTTTTCTTTCTTTTTGAATTTTATCAAGAAGATTTCCTTCGCGAACAGCAGAAAAATAAACCTTTGTTATGATATCTTTTTCTTCAAATTTATCGCGTACTGTAGCGGGTGTCGTTCCTATTTTATGCGGACAATGTTCGGTTAAAATATGCGGAATACCGATTGTTTGTGCCAAATCTACAACCCATATCACACTTTTCATCACTTCTTCATTTTCATAAATTTTCGGCAATAATTTTTCCTGTACGTCAATAAGAAGTAAAGTCGAATTGGATGGTAAGATTTTCATGTATTGAAATTTAGCGTTACGTAGGTATTCAGTTCAATTAATTAAATTTTAAAGAAAGCGCAATTTTTCTTCTTCAATATCCAAATAATACATTTGCCTTCTGATTATGGATTCGTCCAGGGTTCGATCTTCCTTGTTTTTATCAATCAGCCATTGCCTTTGTTCGTTTAGTAAATCAAGATAAATAACCTTAAGTTCCTCTCCAATCGATTCGTCATCTATTCCGTTGCTGTGAAGTTCCCATTTTTGAATGAGATGCTGCAAAGGTGTATTGTTTTCAACTTCACCGCTATAATGGGTTTTTAGATAATGTATTGCGTGTTCCGCTAATTCTTTTCGAACCGTATTATACGCTTCCTCATGCGGAATAGGATCATAAATATCCGTAAGATTAATTTTTCTGATAAAGTAGGGCAGTGTCAGCCCCTGAATTACCAATGTCAGAAGAATAACAATAAAAGTAATAAACAAAATAAGGTTTCGTTGCAGAAAACCATTTCCGTTATTCAAATAAACAGGTATTGAAAGTGCAGCGGCAAGAGAAACAACACCGCGCATTCCGGTCCAGCCCAGTATAAAAGGTGTTTTGATACCGGGATTTCTTGTGTCTGCCACAGTGATGAAGTTACGGGCAATCATTGTTACTACTACAGCACCATAAGATGAAAGTATTCGGCTCACCATTAAGACTAACGTAATGAGCACACCATAACCAATTGCTGAGGGAAGGCTTACTTCTTCAAGGCCTTTTGTAATTTGAGGAAGATCTAATCCAATTAGCATAAATACGAATCCGTTCAATATAAAACAGAGACTCTCCCAGACATTTACACCACGCAAACGAGATTTGCTGGTAAGAAAGCGATGTCTGTTGTTTGATAAAAGCAAACCTCCGCTTACTACCGCCAGAACGCCTGAGCAGTGAATTTCTTCGGCAGCGAGATAAATAATGTAAGGGGTAAGAAGCGTAAGGACAATATCTGCATTTGTATTCGTAGGCAGGTATTTATGTGCTTTCATAAAAAGCCATCCAATTAGTAATCCAATCGAGACTCCGCCAATAATCATCCAGCTAAAACTTGTAGCGGCTTTGTAAAATATAAACTGTTCTGTTGCAACCGCAATCATAGCAAATCTGAAAATGATTAACGAAGATGCGTCATTGAGTAAACTTTCGCCTTCTAAAATAGAGGAGATTGCCTTTGGTACTTTTACGAATTTTAAAATAGCCCCCGCACTGACTGCATCTGGAGGAGATACAATTCCGCCCAATACAAAACCCAATGCCAGTGAAAATCCCGGAATAAAATAATTCGCAACAAGTGCTACTGAAAGTGCCGACAAAAAAACGACAACAAAAGCAAAACTTGTAATAATCCTGCGCCAACGCCACATTTCTTTCCAGGAAACGGTCCAGGCTGCTTCATAGAGCAGAGGAGGAAGGAAAATAAAAAATATGAGTTCCGGTTCGATATTAATTACAGGTACGCCCGGAATAAAACTAATAACCAATCCTGCTAATACTAACAAAATGGGGTACGCTACCTTTATTTTATTAGCTATCATAATCAGTAATAAGATAACTAGTAATATACCAAGATAAAAAGGAAAGTTGTCAAGCATTCTTTTAATTTATAAGAAGGAAATTTAATGTTGTATTCAGCCTAATAGGTCTGTATTCTTTTGAAATATAGTATAGCAGATAGCAAACCTTGCTCAAATGGTATCTGATGTATAGGATCACGAATATTTCTTTAGCTAATTTAATTAATTTAGTTGAATATCTACCTACGAAGCTTTAGAAGGTATGATTAAATAAATTAAAAGATATACTGTTTATCAGGTCAATAAAAAAGGATAACCATTGTGAAGACTAATGCATTTCATATGCGTTTTGTAAATCATTGCTCACTTTAAAAAGTTGTTTTCCGGATTTCGAAGTTTCCGGTAATTTCTTAAAATTTTCCGTAATAGGAATGTAGATATTAAATGTTACTCCCTTATTTAAATTACCGTCAGCAATTATAATTCCGTTGTGGTTTTCCACGATCTTCTTTACTATAGCCAACCCAATTCCTGTTCCTGAATATTCGGCGGTATGATGTAATCTTTGAAATATAACGAAGATGTTTTGATTGTACTGCGCGTCGAAACCAATTCCGTTATCCTGAAAAGTAAAGTTCCAGTAATCACAAATTTGCGGACTGTCAGGCAGATTAAGGGCTCTAAATTCTTCGTTTTTAAGAATCGAAGACTGTATTGTAATTTGAAGGGGAACTTTAGGTAAAGAGAACTTTAAGGAGTTGCTGATTAAATTGTAAATAAGCTGCCTAAACTGGGAGGTCATAATATTGACAGGCGCTAAACCTTTTATATTAAAAACAGTTTCTTTTTGATGAATTCTTTCAATAAGTTCTGTTTTTACATCGTCAATAATATCCTGTAAATCACTAATTTCATATTGATGATCGACCGCACTGACTCTTGAAAAATCCATTAAATCTTCAATAAGTTGTCTCATTCTTGTTGCTGCGACATGTATGCGATTCAAATTGTTTTTTCCGTCTTCAGTCATGTTTTTCATTTCTTTGTCCATCATAATTGAAATGAAAACCTGAATTTTTCGAAGCGGTTCCTGAAGATCATGACTTGAAATGAAATTGAATGCAAGCAGTTCTTTATTAGCATTAAGTAATTCAATAGCTCTTTTTTCTTTTTCAGCATTTTGAAATTCCAGTTCCTGGTTGGCTATTAAAAGCGCCGAAGTCTGCGTTTTTAATCTTTCGAGTAAATTTTCTTTTTCAATTAGTTCCTCAGCTTCTTTAAGCGCCCGGGTAATCTTTTGCAATAAGGATGAAAAATTATTTTTAGACACATAATCCGTTACACCTTCTTTTATAAGCCTTACAGCATTTTCCTCACCAATAGTACCGGAAACAATTATAAAAGGTATTTTAAGATCTCTTTCTTTAATTAATTTAAAGGCAGAAACAGCATCAAATGAAGGCAATGAATAGTCTGATAAAATAATATCCGGAAAAAAAGTAGCCAGTGCTTCTTCAAAACCTTTTCTTGATTCCACTATTTTGGAGCTAAATGATAATCCGGATTTTGTCAAATGCCTGACTATTAAGTCCGCATCAGCAGTATTGTCTTCTAATAGCAATACTTTTATATCCTTTTTAATTTGATATGGAATCATAAGTTAAGATTAAATGATTTGCTTAAATTTATACAGCAGGCTGGCTTAATATCATCCAGTACATTCCCATTTCTTTTATGGCATTAAAAAAATTATTACTGTCTACCGGTTTCACGATATAACTGTTGGCCCCCAGACTATAACATTTTGCTATATCAGGATCCTCCTGCGATGAAGTTAGTATAACTACCGGAATAGATTTTAGTTCAGCATCACTCTTAACTTTTTCAAGTACCTGCATTCCGGACATCTTTGGCATTTTTAAATCCAGAAGAAAAAGTTTTGGATGCGACTTAGGATTTCTGTCTGAATAAATACCTCTACAGTATATAAAATCAAGTGCTTCAGCACCATCTTTAACGTGTAAAAGTTTGTTTGTAAAACCGCTTTTGTTTAAGGCGCGAATAGTTAGTACAGCATCTTCCATGCTGTCTTCGGCAAATAAAATTTCAATATCGTCGTAGTTCATTTTTTGTTTTTTTAATGTTTAATATCCGGCAGGCTAAAGAAAAACTTTGCGCCGGCATCTAATTTTGATTCTGCCCACACCGTTCCGTGGTGTCGGTTTACTATTTTTTGCACAATTGCCAGGCCAATACCTGTCCCGGAAAACTCTTCCTGCGAGTGCAATCGCTGAAAGACGCCAAATAATTTATCATAATATTCCATGTCAAAACCTGCGCCCCAATCTTTTATACTATAGATAATTTTATCATTTTTGGAAGTTGATGTTATCTTGATTCGGGTTTCTGATTTATATTTTGAGTATTTGATCGCATTTGAAATTAAATTGATCCATACTTGTTTGATTAGTGACGGATCCCCATTTGCGGGAGCAATAACATCAATTTCGAAAATTGGTATATTTTCGTCTTTGTCAATAGTCATATCGCTTATAACGCCATTTAGGAGAGCGGCCATATTTATATTTACCGATGCAACCTGTTTTCGTCCTAATTTACTGAAAGCTAATAAGTCGTCTATTAAAACGCCCATTTTATTGGAGTTTTTTATTATGGCACGTAGCACATTCTTTCCATCGTCGTCAATGGCATCTACATGGTCTTCAGTAAGAATTTGTGTATAACCGTTAATCGCACGAATTGGTGCCCGAAGATCATGCGAAACAGAATAAGAAAAGGCTTCCAGTTCTTCCTGGGCTTTTTTGAGTTCATCGTTCGCAAGGCTTAGTTCTTTGCTTCGTTTTTCCTGATAAGCAAGTTCACGATTGGTAACAATCAGTTCGGCGGCACGCTTTTCTTTTTCTACTTTCCTTTTTTGCTTTAGAATATTTTCGGCAGCTAATTTTTTATTTGCAATAATTAATTCAGCGGCACGTTTTTCTTTTTCTTTACTCTGAATGGCAAGTTCTTTATTGGCGATTATTAATTCCTTTGCCCGCTGCTCTTTTTGCTCATTCTGAAATTTTAGTTCTTTATTGGCAATAACGAGTTCTGCGGCACGTTTTTCTTTTTCTTTATTCTGAAAAGCCAGTTCTTTATTGGCTATGATTAATTCTTTTGCCCGTTGTTCTTTTTGCTCATTCTGAAATTTCAGTTCTTTATTGGCAATAACTAATTCAGCAGCACGTTTTTCCTTTTCTTTATTCTGAAAAGCCAGTTCTTTATTGGCTATGATTAATTCAGATGCTCTTTTTTCTTTTTGCTCGTTCTGGAATTTTAGTTCTTTATTGGCGACAACTAATTCTGCGGCACGCTTTTCTTTTTCTTCATTTTGAAAAGCGAGTTCTTTATTAGCAATAACCAATTCAGAGGCTCTTTTTTCTTTTTCTTGTGCCTGAACAGCCAACTGCAAAAATTGTGTTTTGGCAAGCGTAATATCTGTAGCAATTTTTAAAATTTTATAAGGATTGCCCTGAGTATCTAAAATGGGATTATAACTACCAAAAAGCCATATTAATTTGCCATTTTTAGCAACTCGTATAAATTCATCTTTTTGATAAATTCCTTTTTTTAGATTGTTCCAAAACAATTTATAAGCATTCGATTTTGAGTACGCTGAATCAACAAAAAGGCTATGGTGTTTCCCTGCTAAATCAGCTTCATTGTAGCCCATAATTTCGAGAAAATTTTTATTGGCACTCAAAATATTTCCTTCAAGATCGAATTCTATAGATGCGTTTGAAGTATTAATAGCATTGATATGATTATGGAGTAATTGCTCTTTTGCTTTTAACTGATCTCTTAGCAGCCGAATATCTGTAATGTGTTTTGTACTATTGGGGACAGGCTTAGTATTGACAACGATAAATTCGGCAATATTTGTTGTTTTTTGATTAGATGCAGTAGGAAGTTCTTTTTTTAAAAGGAGTAGCTGATCATTTTTCTTTTCATTAAAAGTGATCTGATCAGTCGAAAGGAGTATTTCCTTTTTGTCATTTTTTTCTGTGTTATTCATATAATACGAATTTATATTTAGAAAAATAATGGCAGTAATTTGCTGGAAAAGCACCTATATTTTAGTAATTATGAGAACGGAAACCTTAAAGTCTATAATAAGAAATTACGATTTTTAACGAATATAGTTAAAATAACTGGTTAAATGCCCATTTATCTTTAGTATTATTGAAATAGGTAAACTTCAAATTATTATTTTTTACCCATTTTTAACGGTTGTATTACTAAAATGGTGTACCGTTTCATTTAAAATACTACCTTTCCCAACACTATAATTAACGTTAAGAATTTATGAATAAAGGCGGACCAATAGTCATTATAGAAGATGACCAGGATGATCAGGAAATTCTGGCGTTGGTGTTTAAAGAACTTGATTATAAAAATGAAATCATTTTTTTTAGTGATGGTGAATCGGCACTTAATTATCTGACGGCAACAGCGATCGAGCCCTTTATTATTTTCTCAGATATAAATATGCCAAAATTAAATGGAATAGAACTCCGTGCTAAAATTCATGAAAATGAAGATCTTAGAATGAAGTCCATTCCTTATTTATTTTTCACTACAGGCGCAGAACAGCAACATGTGGTGGAAGCCTATTCAAAATCAGTACAGGGATTTTTTATAAAGCCGCATGATTTTATAGAAATGAAAGAAATGATGAAAAGTATAGTGGAATACTGGCAGAAATGCGTTTCGCCCAATTATGTAAGATAGAATTATGTGTTTTTTTTCTTAAGACATCTTCCTCTTGGTTCATCGCCTTCATGCAGTACAATGTCAGAATGAAGAAATTCTGCAGCCTCTGCCGAATCTTTTACTTTAACAGCGCTGCGTTCCAACATTTCAGATTCAAATTCAGTTAATACACTTTCTCTTATTCCTGTTTTTTTCCAATGAATTGCAGATTTACATCCTTTTGCAATCCCGCGGGCGAGCGAAAGTGCATCTAACAAAGCCTGATTCGCACCTTGTCCCTTAAAAGGACTCATGGGGTGAGCCGCATCTCCGATCAAAGTAGCTTTACCACTTTTTTCTAATAATTCTGAATGGAGTAATTCACGATCATATACAGGGTAACCTGAAATTTGAGTTTCGAGAGTTGCAGCCATAATTTCCGGAATAGGAGTGTGCCATTGCGTTCTGCGACAGGCTTCTTCTTTGAGTGCCTGTGTTCCTTCCGCACTTAAAGCTTTAGCCTCTTCTTCTGTCATCGGAAAACTCAGTTGCCACATCACAGAGTCGGACGTGTAGGGCATCATATAAATTCGTTCATTGCCATTGGCCGTTTGAAATACAGTAGCCGAGTCGAGTAGAGGATTATCACGATCTTTGACCGCGCTTAACGGACAAATACCTAATATCACAATACAACCAAGGTAGCGTAAAGGAGTAATTTCTTCGCCAATTAATAACTTTCTGACAGAACTGCGAATACCATCAGCACCAACAATAAGATCCGCCTTAATAGTATTTATTTCTCCATTAACCTGAAAAGTTAGGTCAAGACTTTCGTCAGCAGCTTCTTTAAAAGCTATTAATTGATGTCCCCATTGTACTTTTTCGTTTCCGCCAAGCTGCTCTAACAAAGCTAAACGTAAAGATTGACGTGCAATATGAACATTGGTACGCTTTGCAGCATTGTTAGCTTCTGTTTGTAACCATTTTCTAATTCCCCATTCCCCAATTATTTTTCCTGCTGTGGTATGAACTACATGTCTTGTTGAAGTTACCCCATCTTTTAACGAAAAAATACCAAATCCTTCAATTGCTTTACTCGCTTGTTGCAAAGTAAGTCCGTAACCCTGAGATCGTGCATCGAAATTGTTGTCGCGCTCATAAAGAGTAAAAGGGATTCCGCGGTGCATACAAGCCACAGCCAGTGCAACTCCACCAATACCACCACCAATAATGGCAACGTGCGGATAGTTTTCGTTAGGAGCAACAGGAGCGTTCTGAGAAGGAAGTAATCCAGACCCGGAACAATTAAGGCATAAGTATAAATGCGCCCTGGGACGAATTGGAGCCATTCCTTCGCCTTTTGATTTTTCAAATAGTTCCAGCTCTGACTGGTAGTGAAGTCTTACTTTCTTACTGAGCCTTTGGCTTTTTTTGCCTCGTCCCTGACATTCGGGACAAATAATCCAGCTTGTTTGTTTGTTCTCCACTTTTTCTTTTCTCTTTATTTGGCTTCTTACGCTTCTGTTTTACAGCTGTGCAAATTTAAGGCAAAAGATCAGGAGTACAAACAACTTTAAGAGATTGAAGATTAAACAACTTTAATCTTCCGGATCATTGTAAGTATCCATCTATACTCTTGCTTCATTGTTGGGTAGTCCAGGTATTTTTTTTCAATTTGGATAAATTTATGTTTTTCATAAAAATATTTTGCCTGACTACTTTCCATCGTTTTAAGCCAAAGAATAGAGTAATTTTTCTCCTTACAAAGTGAAATTATAAATTCCATTATAATTTTTCCGATTCCTTTGTTCGCGTATTTCTTAAGAAGATATAATTTATCTATTTCAATACACTGTGCCTTTAGATAGGGACTTATTGCATTATTTCTTAATTTAAAATACCCTATTGCTTTGTCTGCATCATAAATCAAAAAATAAAAAATATCAGGTAATGAAAGCTCTTTTTTGAAATCTGTTTTTTTATAAAATTCAGCAAGATAAGATCTTCCATCATCTGTCCACAAATATTTATAAGTATCATTGTAGCTTTCTATCGCAATTTCGAACAATAAATCGAGCTGATTCTTTTGGCATTCTTTAATAGTAATCAATTGTAAAGTTTATGATGAGTAAGTTTAATTAGGAGTAAATGTAAAACATTGTAAGTTTATAATATCTATTTGATAGAGTTGAAGGTCTAAAAATAGGGTTTTGATATTTTAATTTTTCAGTTTTTTTGGGAAGTTGTAATCTCTTAGGTTAAAAAAAAAGGTAGATAGAAAGATTTATATCCGAAGTTTGGGCACGAAACTAAATCGTAACTCTTTCAAAAGACTTCAATTGGGGAATCGGTGATAAATTTTTATAAAAGTTAAAAAGTAAAAAAACAAATGTGGGTTGATTTTTATAGATTTGTAGAATCTGTTATTCTCAAAAATCAGTTTGGGAAACAATTATAAAACTAATGACAATGAAATCTGTTACTACGATATTTTTATTTTTAATGTTCGTTTGTTCAAATGCTTATTCACAATTAAGTGCGGATAAAATATTCGAGAGCTTTAAACAAGGTGAACGCACAAATTGCTCATCAATTGCTTTTATTAAGGCTGCTTTAAACGTTTACGGATTAGATAATCTTTTTGTAACTGAAAATATAAATGACAGTTTATATAAAATTACATTAAAAAATAATGCATCATTTGATTTAAAAAATGAAGAATTAAATAAAGCTAAAGTATCCGCTGGTTTTGTATTTATAAAAGATAATTGTGAGAGCGAAAAAATCACAGACTATGCCGTATTGACCTATGCCGTGATGGCAAAATACAAACAAATAATCGACAACGAGTCTACCTTTGACAGAGCGCTGGAAGATTTAGAAGATGGTGAAGTATATACTCCAACAATTTATAAATATTTAGGATTCGAAAAAGGCAAACAAATTCAAAAGTTAAAACGAGAGTCAGGAAGTGAATTTTGTGGTGTAGTTGCTTGGTCAACAGCGCATGCCGTTTTTGTTTGTGGAGAATTTATGGATTATTATGGCAATAAAAAAAGTATATGGATAAAATATCCCGGACGTTTTAGGATAATTAAATCATAATTGAAAGAAAATACATCTAATAAAAACAAAAGGATTATATACTTTTCTGTATTAACAGGCTAATACCATGATGTTAAGCTAAATGTTAATTTTTTTTTGAAAAAAGAAAATAATAAAGTTGTAATTTAAGTTAATTTATATATTTTTGTTTTTATCAACAACCAACCTACATTAAGAAAATGAAAATAAAAATTACTCTACTAAGTGTCCTTTTCTTCCTTACAACTGGCGCTATTTCAGCACAGGCAAAAAATGCTCCAAGAAGTATTATCAGTACAACAGCTCTTATCCGTAAATACCATGATCAAAAAGAATTGAGCGGTATGCAAAAGGGAGAACTTCTGGAATTATACATTGAGCGTATTAAAGTTTTAGTAAAAACATTACCGTACATCGCTTTGGTTACTAAACCAGGTGTTACAATGGCAGACTTAGGTATTCCGGATGATTCTGAACATAAAAAAGTGTTAGATGCTCAGGCATTAGGTACTACTACATTCTTAGATACTACAGTAGATTTTCAAAGAAAAATGATGCCTTACTCTGATAAAGGAAATCTAATTGCTGCAATTTTATTCTACGAAAGCACATTGAAATCATTACACGAATTCAACGATTTGAACGAAATGTAATATATATAATTTTCTTTTTTATTGTCTGATAGCTACAGATAGTTATTAAACAGAAAGGAGTAAATAAAAAATAAAAAGAAGTTATTTTTAGATGATAAGTCTAAGAATAACTTCTTTTTATTTTTGGCAACTTTTACGTTAGTCTGTTGAAAATATAAATTTGTTTTAATTCAAGCCTGTTTTTAGTACAGTATTCACTGTGTTTATTCTATAAATATTAAAAACGATTATATAAGCTTTTCTGGAGGTATTCAGGTAACTTTAATAAAATTTAAAATTTACAGTTATGAACGCAAATAATCAAAATCCGAACAACACTAAAAAAAGTGGTGCGGATACTCGAAGTGACATGAGAAAACATCAATACAAAGAGCATGATGAAATTTTAACAAATGATGAAAAGTATGATGTTGACACCCATGAGTTTAAAGGCGAAAAACCTGATTTAGACGATAAGTTAAACAATGAAGACAAGAAATAAACTGAAACGTCCCCAATTTTATTGGGGACGTTTTTTTTAAAATCATGAGTTGTGGAAATTTTATACCGTTTTTACTCTTTCTGAAGAAATTGTCTTAAAACATACTGTAGTATTCCATCATTTCTGTAATATTCAATTTCTATTTTTGAATCCAATCTGGCAATAGCATTAAAGCTTAACGTTGTACCATCTTCTTTTGTCACTGATACAAGTAATTCTTTTAAAGGTTTTATATCTTGTGCAATTCCGCTTATAGTAAAAGTTTCTTTACCTGTCAGCCCAAGGCTTAACGCATTTTCTCCCTCTTTATATTGCAAAGGTAAAACTCCCATACCAACTAAATTGCTTCGGTGAATACGTTCATAACTTTCAGCCAGCACAGCTTTGACACCTAAAAGAAAAGTTCCCTTTGCAGCCCAGTCTCTGGACGAACCGCTGCCATATTCTTTACCGGCAAGAATCAATAATGGAGTGTTTGTTTCTTTGTATTGTACTGACGCATCATACACACTCATTTCTTCGCCAGTTGGCAGGTATTTGGTATAACCACCTTCTTTATCTGCTAAGCCATTTTTAATACGAACATTGGCAAAAGTTCCTCTTATCATTACCTCATCATGACCGCGTCGGGATCCATACGAGTTAAAATCGGCTTTTTGTATGCCACGGCTCACTAAATATTTACCGGCCGCTGAATTCTCGTTAAAAGAACCTGCGGGCGAAATATGGTCGGTAGTAATACTGTCTCCAAGCATTAATAAAGTACGGGCATTTTCAATATCCTGTAAAGGTTTTGGATTTTCAGGGAGATCTTTAAAAAATGGCGCCTCTTTAATATAAGTTGACTGATCATCCCACGCATATATTTTTTCCTCAGGTATTTTTAATTTTTGCCACGTTTCATTTCCGTCAAAAATCGTTTCGTAGCTTTTGGCAAATTGTTGTGGAGATAAAACATTACTCAGAACCTCGTTGATTTCATCATTTGAAGGCCAAATATCTTTTAAATAAACAGGCAACTGATTCGCATCATAACTGATAGGTTCGTTCATTAAATCTATGTCGACACGACCCGCAATTGCAAATACAACTACAAGCATGGGCGACATTAAAAAATTCATTTTAACCTGAGGATGAATTCTTGCCTCAAAATTCCTATTGCCAGATAAGACAGATGCGAGAACGAGATCATGCTCATCAACAGCTGCGGCAATATGTGCTGGCAAAGGACCAGAGTTTCCAATACAGGAAGTACATCCGTAACCTACAACATGAAACTTTAAAGCTTCCAGATCACTAAGCAGGTCTGCTTTTGTCAGATAATCAGTAACTACCTTTGATCCAGGTGCCAATGAAGTTTTAACCCATGGTTTTACATTAAGTCCGCGTTCTCTTGCTTTTTTGGCAACCAGGCCAGCGCCAATCATTACAAAAGGGTTGGAGGTATTCGTGCATGATGTAATAGCGGCTATGGCAACTGCACCGTCAGAAAGCATAAATTGTTCATTGCCCAGTGTTACAGCAACAGTTTTAATACCATTTTCTATTTTTCCTTCAATTTTTGCATTATCAGGAATGGCAGCTTCACCTTGTATGGGCTGTGAACCACCTTCACCAGACCAACGTGCCATTTGTTTCGGTGGCAAATTTTTTCGGCCAAAAGTTTTATCCAGTAAATCGATAAGCTTTGGCTGTAGATTTTTAAGTAAAATTTTATCTTGCGGTCTTTTAGGGCCGGCAATAGTAGGCTCTATCGAGGAAAGATCAAGCTCAAGAATATCGGTATAAGTTATAGATTCATCTCCTGTTCTCCACAATAAGTTGGCTTTGCAATATTGTTCTACTAAATCAATCTGTTCTTCAGAACGATTGCTGAGGCGCATGTATTCTAATGTTTTATCATCAATAGGAAAGTAGGTAACAGTACACCCAAATTCAGGGGACATATTTCCGATTGTAGCACGGTCTGGAACACTTAAGCTGTCTAAACCTGGACCAAAAACCTCTACAAATTTACCAACAACACCATATTTTCTTAATAATTCTGCAATACTGAGTACCATGTCAGTGGCTGTAGATCCGAGTGGAATTGATCCGGATAATTTAAGTCCTATAACTTCTGGCATTATAAAATAAATAGGCTGACCCAGTATAGCAGCCTCCGCCTCAATTCCTCCTACACCCCAGGCAATAACCCCAATTCCATTAACCATTGGAGTATGACTGTCGGTTCCAACCAGAGTATCAGGAAAAACTTCGCCATTTCTTTCGATCACACCTTTTGACAAATATTCTAAATTAACCTGATGACAGATTCCCATTCCCGGAGGAACTACACTAAAGTTACTGAAAGACTGTTGTGCCCATTTTAAAAATTCGTATCGCTCCGTATTGCGCTTGTATTCTTCTTCCATATTACGGAGATAAGAATATTCTGTTCCGAAATAATCAACCTGTACAGAATGGTCAATTACCAAATCTACGGGAATCAAAGGATTAATCATATCCGGATTTTTTCCTTTTTTTGCAGCTTCAGACCGGAGAGAGGCAATGTCTACAACCGCGGGAACTCCCGTAAAATCCTGCATCAGTACACGGGCAGGTTTAAACGGAATGTCTTTGTCAGAAGCTTCGGGTTTCCAGTTTAGCAAGGTTTCAATGTTTTCTTTTGTAATAGCGAAATCATCATAATTTCGCAAGACATTTTCCAAAAGAATTCGAATAGAGAATGGCATTTTTTTAATATTAAAACCCTGATTTTCCATTTCCGCCAGACTGTAGTACGAATATGTTCGGTTTTTTGAGGTTAATAACCTTTTAATTTGATAGATGTCGTTTTGCATAATAAAAATATTAATTCAAATGTTATGGAAAGGGTTTCGTTATGTAGCAGTGAGCAACTAAAAAAATCATGATCTTTTAAATGCTAATAACGTTTTTCAATTTTTCAAAAAACTTGCCTAAATCATAAGGCGTTGATTATTAAATAATTAGTTTAAATGAGGTTGTGTTACATTTTCGATATATCGTTAATTTATAGAAAATCTAATAAAATCGGAGTAATAGCAATTTGGTATTCTTTTTTTTATGTCGTTGTTTTTAAAGTAAAGAATGTTGATTTATAATGCTTTATAGTAAAATTACATAAAATATGCTTCAAATTTGTTGTTTTAAATAATCCATCGCTTTTTAAAACAACAAATTATAAACTGCTATCTTTGATATAGAAATAATGTATTTACTAATTAAGACAATATACTGTATCTTATAAAAAATAAAATATGGAAAATTTAAAAAAAGCATATCTCGCTGGCGGATGTTTTTGGGGAATGGAAGACCTGTTTCGTGTGCGTCCCGGAGTCAAGGACACGGAAGTGGGGTATATTGGAGGTACAAATGATAATCCAACTTACCCAAACCATCCCGGACATGCGGAAGGAATAGAAATTACATATGATGCTAACGAGACCTCGTATAAAGAATTACTAGATTATTTTTTCAGAATGCACGATCCTACAACTGTAGACAGTCAAGGTAATGATAAAGGTTCAAGTTACAGATCAGCCTTATTTATACAAAATGAGGAGGAAAAGCAAATTGCTGATGAAATAATTAAAATCGTTGATGACTCAGGCAGATGGCAGGGTAAAGTTGTAACTACGTTTGAACCTTTTACTAAATTTTGGCCCGCTGAAGAAAATCATCAGGATTACCTGATTAAACAACCAAACGGATATACATGTCATTTTGAGAGATTTGGCACTTTTTTATAAAATCTGAATGTAGACCTTCATTTATCATTGAGCGTCATTTAAAACCTCCAAAGTCATTTGATTTTGGAGTTTTTTTTTGTTCAGAAGTAAAAATTATTTCGATCAAATAGAAAATAAACTTCGAAAAATTACTTCTTAGAATTATCAATAAATCTTTTTTACAACGTACATAAAATTTCGATTTTAATCAGAAAATTATCTAAACAATTGAAATATAGGCATAATCTCCCGTTAGATTTTCATAAATTAAAATTAAAATTCATGTTTTGGTAGAATAAAACACTTACAAAGGCGTTCGTTTACTTATAGAAAATTTTATTATGAGTTTATTTGATTTTATGACGGTGGAAATAGCTATGGATTTAGGAACTGCTAATACTTTAATAATTTATGACGGAAAAATCGTTGTGGATAGCCCTTCTATTGTGGCCAGAGATATTAGAAATGGGAAAATTATTGCTGTAGGTAAAGAGGCCAGTTTGATGCAAGGAAAGACACACGAAAATATTAGGACTATCCGACCTCTTAAAGATGGGGTTATTGCAGATTTTGATGCATCGGAGAAAATGATTAACTGGTTTATAAAAAACATACCTGAATTAAAAAAGAGTTTTTTTACTCCCGCACTCCGAATGGTAGTATGCATCCCGAGTGGTATTACAGAAGTAGAAATGAGAGCTGTAAGAGAATCTTGCGAAAGAGTCAATGGAAAGGAAGTCTTTTTAGTTCATGAACCAATGGCTGCTGCAATCGGAATTGGTTTAGATGTAATGCAACCACAAGGACATATTATTGTTGACATTGGAGGAGGAACTACCGAAATTGCCGTTATTGCTTTAGGGGGAATAATATGTGATAAATCCATAAAAATTGCCGGAGATGTTTTTACCAATGATATCTTATATTTTATGAGAACGCATCATAATTTATATATCGGAGAAGCGACAGCCGAGCAAATAAAAATAGATGTAGGTGCCGCTATGGAAGAGCTGGAAGTCACACCAGATGATTTATTGGTTCGTGGCAGGGATTTGCTTACCGGAAAACCCAAAGAGGTAAAAATAACTTCCAGAGAGATTGCCAGGGCTTTGGATAAGTCAATACTTAGAATTGAAGATGCTATTATGGTAACACTTTCTTTAACACCACCTGAACTGGCTGCGGATATTTATAATACAGGTTTGTATCTTGCTGGTGGAGGTGCGATGTTGCGTGGTCTTGATAAAAGAATATCAATTAAAACCGATTTGCCAGTTTATATTGCAGAAGATCCTTTGCGAGCTGTAGTAAGAGGCACTGGTATTGTTTTGAAAAACATAACTAAGTACAAGACCGTATTGATCACTTAGTATCTTTTAAGTAAGAATAAGATAAAAAAACCTCCAAAATTATTTGATTTTGGAGGTTTTGATATAATTGTCAATTATTAAGTTGCTATCAGTTTCCTTTTAATAAATTGATACTCACTGTCGCTATATCTGCGTCTGGAAATCGTTTAAAAATCGTTTGATCAGGATATAATCCAGCTTCGGCAGCGACCTTGTTAAAAACATCTATTTCAACAATATACTGATCTGAAAAACCATGAGTAGCATCATAGGCTGTTGCAGGAGTTTTGCCTAAATTACTGGCTGCCAATTTTGGATTTATGGTGTGTAATTCAATCAGAAGCAAACCAAATTTACGGACATAGGGCGACCATTTTTGCAGATGCTCCAAAAGATTATCTTCAACAAGGTTATTACTGATTCTTTTTCCTCTGTATGCAAATGCACCAGTAGAAGTACTGATCCTGTCTTTGTGAATGTTTTCAGGATCTTTCCAAATTCTATTATGATCCAAAAAAGTTCTTACGTTAAGCAAATCCTTCAGGTCAATATTGTAATTTTCTCTCAAATCATCAGAAAGTACGTTCGGACGCCCAATATCTCCCCAAATAACCTTTGCCCAAATATCTGCCTTTATAAGATTGGCTCTGGTTACTTTTAAAGCAGCCTGATTATAATCTGCCCCAACCAAAAACAAAGGATATTCATCGAGTATTTGCCCACGCAAAGTTTGTCTGTCGATTACTTCAAAAATATGTTGCAGGAAAGCGCCATTACCGCAGCCCATATCCAGAATTCCTTTGGGTTGTTCTTCAATAGGTAAGTTAAAAAGCTTAATAATAATGTCATCTACCACTTTAAAGTAAGTATCGTGGGCACCGCCGCTTCCCCAGACATTCATTTCGCGATCAACATGAATTTCATTTTCGCCATCTGCAACCATTCGTAAAACGGCGGGATCTCCAAAAATCAATTCTTCAATTTTGGCAAATGTTGGCAGATAAGAAACGGTTACACCGTAAGCACTTGATCTCTTTGCAAAAAACAAACCCACTTCAGTAAATTGATAATTACCATTTTTTTCCAGAAACCATCCAAGATGTACAAGAAAGTCTAATATTTTTTTGAAATTTTCAGCCGATTTATGAAACTCTTCCGGTTTGAAAGAAGTTTCCATAAAGTATTTATGAAACATCCCGTTCATTGCCAAACGGACGATTGTTGGTGCAATCAAATAACCTTCGATGTGTTTTAAAATTTGATCCTGGATACTGTTTGTAAGCGCATCGTTTGAATGTTCGATTCCATATCCCTTTTTATATTTTTCAAAAATAATATTGAGTTTTTCAAACGGTACATCATCAAAAATACGGGTATGAAACTGGATAGAAAACTGAAGTAAAGACACAACATCTTCGTAAAGATGAAATAAGGAAAAGGCTATTGCTGTCTTTTCATTCACCGATATCGTAATTTCCTGTGTTTGGTTATCAACTTCATAATCTAAAAAGCCCTGCGAAGCCAGAATCCTTAAACCAACATTTAGGTAGCCTTCATTTGCTTTAAAAACAGTTGTTAACGCTGTTAATTGCACTTGTTTCTTATTTAAAATAAAATCTAAAACTGCATTTTTTTTAAGTGCTATTGCTACGGGAGCAACAGCTAAGCCGTCAAGATGTCTGAAAATAGAACTTCGGAGTTGTGCTTTATCGGTCATAATAAATGAATGAAGGTTTGTTTAAAATTAGTGATTTTTTTTAACTGGTCACCTATCAATTTTGTTTATATCTGTTCTGAAATTTAAAAGCACTTTTTTTTATGAATTTTAAATTATTTATGTGTTTTGTATTTTTTTAAGATTTTTTCTATAAAAACTGTTTTTTTTAAGCTTAAAAACGGCTTTAAATGCATAAACAAAACTTTAGTATACCCAAAAACGTATTTTATTACCCCTTTAAAATCCATTAATTAATCACTTTTGTCAACGTAAAATCACCAATCTATTAAACAAAAATATTGAAGTGATTTTTACAAACTAACTAATCAATTAACCAAAAATTTCAAACCAAAAATGACAAATTTTATTAGGATTAAAAAAAGTCCTGATAGTGTATTTGGCTTTAATTTGAAAAAGAAAATGATGCTGTTTTGTGTATTGTTTTCTTTATTTCAAGTTCATGGATACGCTATTAGTTCTAAAAGTGCAAAAGAGTCGCAAAAAGTACAACAACAAAAAAGTATTAAAGGGCAAGTCAACGATGAAAACGGTTTGCCAATGCCGGGAGTATCCGTTTTGGAAAAAGGAAGTAAAAATGGTACTACAACAGACTTTGATGGAAAATTTACTTTAAAAGTAGATAACGAAAATGCTGTATTAGTAGTTTCTTATTTGGGTTACGTAAGTACAGAGGTAGTTTTAAAGGGACAAACTTCCATTACTGTAAAAATGCAAAGAGCGACAGCTTCATTAGACGAAGTTGTGGTTGTAGGTTATGGTAAAATGAAGAAAAAGGATCTGACAGGAGCAATCGTCCAGATTACGCCTGACAGGCTGGCGAACCAAAATCCGCAGACTGTTCAGGATATCCTGAGAGGTACTCCGGGTATAAATGTAGGGTATGATCCTTCTGCAAAAGGAGGAGGGAGACTGCAAATTCGTGGACAAGGTTCTGTTTATGATCCAAGAAAAGAAGGTGTGCATAGTGCACCGCTTATTATTTTAGACGGAATGCAATTTTATGGTGAGCTTTCAGAAATCAATCCAGATGATATTGGCCAGATCGATATTTTAAAAGATGCATCGGCGGCATCTGTATATGGGGCAAAAGCAGCGGCAGGGGTTATTATTATTTCTACTAAAAGAGGTAAAACCGGTAAGCCTATTGTTAGTTTTACTACTAATACAACAATTACCAATAAAAGTGCCTATCGTACGGTGTATTCTCCCGAAGGTTACTTAAAATATCGTGAAGATTGGGAAACTGCCCAAACGTATGGTGGTAATGCAGCAACAGGGCAGTACGAAGCTTGGGTAACAGGAACACTGGCTCCTAATAAACCTGGATATTTCTCAAATCCTGGTGACTTAGCCAAATGGGGTATTACTGAAGCCCAATGGTTAGCGTATCAACCAGCCACACAAACAGCAGGAAAAAGTTCGAAGGAAGTATGGGGAGCCCGTTTGGGATTGAATTTTGATCCTTCGCTGATGGCTAATTTCCTGGCAGGAAAAACACACGATTGGAGTGATAGTTCTTTTAGAACAGGGATTAATCATGACAATAATTTGAGTATTTCCGGAGCAAGCGACAAGGTAAATTATTATATGTCTTTTGGTTATTTAAGTTCAGAAGGAGCTATTGTTGGAAATGATTATAAATCAGCTCGTTCTAATATGAAAATTGACGCTAAAATTACGGATTGGCTTGAATTTGGGGCAAACGTTAATTTTCAGGATCGATCAGACGGAGATGTTACCCCTTCATTAGACACACGTTCCGGGTTTAATAATATGATGAGAACCAGCCCGTTTGGAACTTTTATAGATGCAAATGGCGATTATGAGAGACAGCCAATGGGGAAAAATGTTTCAGGACAAAACTATAACTATTACTACGATCGTCAATTTATTGACAAGGAGACAGGTTTTACAACATTGAATACTATTTTCAATACAAAGGTTAGTTTGCCTTTAGGGATTACGTATACATTTAATATTGCACCGCGTTATCAATTTTGGCACGATCGTTATTTTGAATCGGCACAAAATCCAAATTGGGCTGCAGCTACCCATGGAGCAGTTAGAAATAATTCTACAAGTTTTGATTACAACTTAAATAATACAATAGCGTGGGATTATACAATTGCTAAAAAACATCATTTCATCTTAACTTTCGTTCAGGAAGCTGAAGAACGCCGTTATTGGTCAGATGGAATGGATGCTTATAATATCCTGCCAACGGATGCTTTAGGATTTCACAATGTTGAAACGGCAACATTGGCTAATAGCAAGCTAAGATCAAAAGATACACATGAAACGGCAGACGCATTGATGGCAAGACTATTCTATTCGTTTGATAATCGTTATATGCTGACTGCGACTGTGCGCCGTGATGGATATTCAGCCTTTGGAACTTCAAATCCATACGCAACTTTCCCTTCTTTCGGAATTGCATGGAACTTTAAAAATGAAAGCTGGTTTAATTGGGATGCGATGTCTACCGGTAAATTACGTTTGTCATGGGGTGAAAATGGAAACAGATCGCTTGATGATCCGTACATTTCTTTGGCAAACTTGACAAATACAGGGACGATGGGATATTTAGATGCTACAGGAAAAGCTCTTGAACTAAAGTATTTAGCACTTGACCGTATGGCCAATCCAAATTTGGAATGGGAAAAAACAAGATCAACCAATATAGGTTTTGATTTAGGTTTCTTACATGACCGTATTACTGCTACCGTAGATGCTTACCAAAAGATTACCCATGATATGATTATGAGTCAGGCACTGCCTGGTTTTACAGGCTTTTCAAACATTGCAACCAATCTTGGAGAGGTTAAGAATCAAGGTTTTGAATTGAGTATTAACACTCTTAATATGAAAAAAGCAAACTTTGAATGGCGTACTACATTCGGGATATCTTATAACGAAAATACTATTGAGTCCTTATATGGCAATATGGTAGATATTAAGGATGCCAATGGTACTGTTATTGGAAAAAAAGAGGGTGATGATTCTGCTAATGGATGGTTTATAGGCAGACCGATTAGTCAGATTTGGGATTATAGAGTAACTGGAATTTGGCAAAAGGATGAATGGAAAGAGGCTCAAAAATATGGGCAGCGTCCTGGAGATCCAAAAGTAGCAAATAGTTATACTGCAGATGATGTAGATGCAGTAGGAGCAGATGGTGTTCCTTATAAAAAAGCGGTTTATAATGAAAAGGATAAGCAGTTTTTAGGACAATCCAGTCCTCCTGTACAGTGGTCGCTGCGAAATGAATTTAAGATTTACAAAAATTGGGATTTGGCTGTCAATATGTATTCTTATATGGGACAAAAAGCACTTAATTCAGGCTATATGAATACTTTTAACGATAGTAGTTTGTATAAATTCAACTTCAATCCTTATGTCAATCCGTATTGGACACTTGACAATCCAACTAATGATTGGGCACGCCTTGATGCTAAGGGACCTGCAGGAACTCCGGCTGCACCAGGAAAGTTGTATGATCGCAGTTTTATTCGTCTCGATAATATTTCGCTGGCCTATTCTTTACCAAGAGATCTTTTGGATCGTGTACATATTAAAAATTTAAAAATTTATACTTCAGTTCAAAACGTAGCAACATGGTCTGCTTCTAAACAATGGAAATATTATGGAGATCCGGAAGGAGATGTTGAGAATAAAGGAGGATTGGCTACACGAATGTTTAATTTAGGTTTCAACTTTCAACTTTAAAAAATTATTCAAAAATGAAAAGATATATAAAAAATAAAATTACAAGACTGATGCCACTTATAGTATTGGCTGCAATGTCTGGTTCTTGTTCAAAAGATTTTCTCGACTCAGACCCGCTTTCGTTTTACGAACCTGAAACTACCTTTTCTACAGAGGCGGGGTTACAGGCAACTTTGGCACTGTGCGATAAACAGCTGCGTAATAATTATATTCACTTTGGCTTTTCGGGTGTGAGTGTGCCTATTGGTTCAGAGTATCTTTTTTCTGATATGGCACAATATGGGAAAACAGATACAGGTAGTAATAGTGCTGATTATGCTGCTACTATAGTACCTACTAACATTGATGCTTTCCGAAGAGACGCAGGTGGTGAAGCACTTTATCTTGGGTTTCTCTGGACGGAAGCTTATACAGGTATTAAGAATGCTAATACCGTATTATCGTATATTGGAAATGTGACAACTTTATCCGACGAGGTTAAAAATAAATACATTGGGCAAGCCTATTTTCATAGAGCATACCGTTATCTTAATCTGGTATATGAATTTGGAGACATACCGTTGATTACTAAAATTTTGGAGGTTCCAAAGCAGAGTTATTATTCTACTAAAAAAGAAGCCATTATAGAAATGATTACGGCAGATATGGAGAAAGCCGTACAATTTGTACCAGAACAGTCAAAAATTGGATATGTAGGTATGGTTAGTAAAGGAGCATGTCGTCAGTTATTAATTAAGTGTTATTTGGCATCCGGCAGGTTTGCTGATGCGGAAGCGCAAGCCAACATTCTGATTAATCAATCGGGTTACTCTTTGGTACAAAACGCTCTTGGAATTTTTGACCCGGGAGGAAATCCTACTGCATGGCCTATTACCAGAAATGTGATCTGGGATTTGCACCGACCTGAAAACAAAGTAATTTCTTCTAATACTGAAGCGATATTAGTGGCGCCAAATGGAGGAGCACAATCATTTTTAGCATTTGCTTCGATGAGAATTTTTGGACCTAACTGGAATGACGCCAATTTAATTACGCCCGATGGTAAAACAGCAGCACCACGTTTTCCATTGACAGATAAAACGAATTATAATGCAAAATATGATTATCAAAGAGCATTAGGACGTGGCATTGGTACAATCAGTGGTTCTTATTATTCACAACATCCTATGTGGGTTGTGAATGGTGTTGAAGATAAAGTGGATCTTAGGCATAATAGCACGGTTGGTAACTGGGTCAATATGGAAGATCTTAAATATGCTCCCGGAGCTGGTGGTAGTACAGTATGGGCTGGACAAAGCTTTAGAATGAAGGATGCAGCGGGTAAATTGCTGGCACAAGATTCTATTCGTGATTGGTATGATTTTCCGCATTATAAAATCTTTTTACACGATGTTGTAGCTGAAGCTAATCCGGCAGCAAATGATTTTCAGGGAGCTACTGCAGGAGCTAGTGCGCATTTGTACATCTATCGTTTAGCTGAGACTTATCTATTACGTGCAGAAGCCCGTTTTTACCAGGGTAATACTACCGGAGCAGCTCAGGATGTGAATGTAGTACGAGCAAGAGCAAAAGCATCAAGAATGTATAGTACTGTAACAATTGGAGATATTTGTGCAGAAAGAGGAAGAGAACTTTATTTGGAAGAATGGAGAAATGTGGAGTTAAAACGTATTTCACATTGTCTGGCCCTAAGCGGTAAACCAGACGAATGGGGCAATACTTACAGTAAAACCAATTGGGACAAGCAATCCGGAACAGATGCCGCCGGAGGAAGTTACTGGTACCAACGTATTGTGCATTATACCCTTTATAACAAATACCCAGCCGGTATTGCTCTAAAACCAGGCGTGAAGTTTTATACGATGGACAAACGTAATAATTATTGGCCTATTCCGTACAGACTTGCAATAGAACCGAATATTAAAGGTCAGTTAAGTCAGAACTTTGGATACGATGGTTATAATGCCGGTGTTAAAGTCTGGGATAAATGGCAGGATGCAGTTGATGATGAAAGTAAAATTTAAATCTTTTCTATTTGCCTTAAATTGAAGATGAAAAAATAAAATGAAAAAACGAGTTAAATATATTTAACTCGTTTTTTTTACTTTATAATCGGTTGTTTTTTTCCGATGCAAACTTAGTAATCCCCTTTACTTTGTTATTTCAATTTTTTTAAGAATATTATTTCTAAAATTTAAAATATAATACAGAAAATACCTAACCGGTATTTTATTGTACCTAAAAACGTACATTATTTCCCTGTATTTGAATGGTTATTAATCAACTTTACACTACCGATTATAAATTACATAATGAATATGGATGTGATTTGTAATAAACTAACTATTAATGATTACTAACCCTTAACCTTTAAAAAAATGAAAAAGTTTTTAAAATTAACAAGTTTACTATTTATTACAGTATTAGTGTTTCACTCCTGTGAGAAGGAACAAGATTTAAACGAGCCACAAGCCGTAAGCAAAGAAGTGTCACAAAGCACGGATAAAGAAGCACCGCAAAATGCTAACAAAGCAGCAGCTGTTGCAGCTGCAGGAGGTGGCGCCGGAGCAAGAACAATTACATTGCAAACGAATACACTTTCATGTCCTGGTGGTTTGTGTACATCATATGGTGTTTGGTCAGAAGGCATTTATACGGTTTGGTTCCAGATGAAATTTAATTCCGGATTCTATTGGAGCAGAGGTGGTAAATGCGGATACGGTATCCTAATTGGAGATCAGAATACCGGTGGTGACCCGGGATGGGATGGAAATGGTGGTAGTGCCAGATTTATGTGGTATTGTCCGAATGGATCAAATAGTGCCAAGGGAAGTGGAGCATATCTTCAGCCTTACGTTTATTACAAAGATCAGCCGGGACAATTTGGTAATGATTTTGGGAAAAAGTATTATATACAAGAAGGAGTGACTTATAACTGTCAGATATCTGTGAAGTTAAATACCGGGTCCAGTACTAATGGGTATGTCAAATATTATGTAAATGGTACAGAGTTATTGAATCAAACAATTCGTTGGGTGACCAACGATGCCAAACGAAATGTTAATGCAGTAAGTCTTCACACTTTCCGTGGTGGTAGTCAGGAGTATTGGAAAGCTCCCGTAACCAGTTCTATTTATTATGCGAGTGCAGCCTGGGATGCTCAATAATAGCTGTAAATTTTAAAAATAATTCGGCTGGGATAAATAAAGACATTTACAGCAGAATCATAAAAAAGCCACTTCGTTTTTACGGAGTGGTTTTTTACTTTTATAGCTGTAGTACAACTATTTTAGAACGTTTTTTTGTTTTTTATTTCTTTATTGCAATTCAATTCAGTTCAATTATCCACAATAATTGAAATATTTCTTGTTAAATAGTTATTAATTTTTATTTTTGCACTGTTTTTATTAATTCTAAATAAAAATAAAACTAACCAAAATAAAAATCAATGGAATATCTTAGTTTAAGATTGTTAAAGTATTTATTTATAATTGGACTTTTCTTTTCCACCTTTTCTTTTTATGCTCAACAAAATCACGGAAAAATAAAAGGTCATATTACAACTTCTGAGGGTAAGCCAGCATCAGATGTAAATATTGTGCTGAAAAATTCAAAATATGGTACTACTACTGATGAAGATGGAAATTTTGAAATTAGCAGAGTAAGAGAGAATAATTATATATTGGAAATCTCTTTGGCTGGTTATGAAACTTCAGAAAAAGAAGTACTGGTAGAAAGCAATAAAACTGCTGTAATAAATGTACAGCTAAAAGTTTCTAATAAAGAGTTGCAGGAAGTTGTAATTAATAACAAAAAGAGTCTTCTTTCTAAAAAAACACAATATGTGGCAAGAATGCCTCTTAAAAACATAGAAAACCCTCAGGTTTATAATGTCATACACAAAGAGCTCATTCAGGAACAAATTGTGATTGATGTAGCGGGAGCAATAAGAAATGCACCCGGAGTGGTGCCGCTTAATTATCCTTCAGGAGGATTTGCGGTAATTTTTAGAGGTTTTACGGTAGGGATTAATTCCCGAAACGGAATGGAAACGCTATCAGGAAGATCATCAGTTGGTATTGCCAATGTAGAGCGAATAGAAATATTAAAAGGACCTTCGGGAACATTATTCGGATCGTCAGCTTCTTCTTTTGGAGGTGTTGTCAATCTGGTTACTAAAAAACCTTTTGAAGCATCGGCTACTGAAATTTCATATACAGCGGGAAGTTATGGCGTCAACCGACTTACAGTAGATATCAATACACCTTTGACTAAAGATAAAAAAGTACTTTTTAGACTTAATGCAGCAGTCAATAATGAAAAAAGCTTCTTAGATTACGGTTTTAATAAAACTTTGTCTTTTACTCCAAGTATTACTTTTAAAGCAAGTGAAAAACTTACATTCAATATAGATGCAGAGTTGTTTAAGGTCAATAGTACCAAACCATTATTTCCAGCCGCTACGGCAACATCCGGAATTATTAATCCACGAGATATAAAATTAGATTATAAAAAATCATTGGTACATGATGATGCCGATGCAAAATCTTCTTCATCAAAAGCATTCGTTCAGGCAGAGTATCAGATATCAGATCGCTGGAAATCAACGACCCTCTATTCTTATGTAAATGAAGATGTAGCGTATAGCTATCAGGTTTTACCAACCTGGACATCGCCTACTACAGCTACTATACGTGCCACTCTTTTTGGGCCTATTTCAAGTAATTATACCAATATTCAGGAAAATATTAATGGAGAATTTTCGAGCGGAATTTTAAAACATAAAATATTGATTGGTGCTAATTACAGATATTATACCGATACATTTTCATCAACACCAACTCCTGCAACTCCCTTTAGAACAATTGATGTTACAACTAATTTTGCTCCAATACGAAAAAACGAAATTGATAAAGTATTGTTGGCACCGGTTATTAGAGCAGGAAGAGATGAGTATACTTTTAGTGGTTATGCTTCTTACGTATTAGGTGTTGCAGACAGATTGTATGCCATGGCAAGTTTACGCCTGGATAATTTTGATCGTAAAGAAAGCGGGACAGTACCAGGTTACAGTCAAAATTCGTTATCGCCAAAATTAGGAATTGTATATCAGGTTATTAAGGATCAGGTTTCTGTATTTGGTAATTATATGAACGGATTTCAGAATTTAGCACCAGTACAACAGCCAAGTGGGGATCAATTGATATTAGATCCACTTTATGCAAATCAATATGAGGCAGGTATAAAAACAGAATTATTTAATAAAAAAATCAGTACGACAATTAGTTATTATAAAATTACCAATGATAACGCCGTAATAAGACAAGCTGATTTAGTTTATCAGCAAGATGGAAAACAGGTTAGTAAAGGTGTTGAATTTGAATTTTTGGCGAATCCTATTCCTGGTTTAGATATTACGGCAGGATATGCTTATAATGATAACCGCATCGTAAAAACAAGTGAAGCAAACAAAGCGATTGAAGGTAATAAGGCTCAGGACGCCCCAGGAAATGTCGCGAACTTTTGGGCTTCTTATAAGTTTCAGAATGTTTTAAAAGGTTTTGGTATTGGAGTTGGAGCTAATTATGTAGATAAAAGTTATATGTCGACGGCAAATACTTTTTATATTCCATCGTACACGATTTTTAATCAAACTGTTTTTTATGAACAGGCAAGCTGGAGAGTAGGGCTTAAGTTAAACAACCTTACCAACGAAAAATACTGGAGTTCCTGGGGAGCGCCTCAGCCTCCTGCAAATTTCTTAATAAATTTAACATTCAAATTCTAAAGCTTACTCTAATTAAAACTAAAAAACCACCGCTATTCTTTAAATAGGGGTGTTTTTTTTTATAAATGGATCCGCCTTATTGGATAAAAATCTGTTACAATAGCTATTTTTTCGAATATTTAATAAGATTTTAAGAGGTTAAATTACGTGACATATTAAGAAAAATACCGGTAGAAAAACAGTCAAATGATTGTGATTAAGTCAATGATTACGGTGCTATTTTTTATTTAATCATGCTTTTTTGGGTAAAATTCTTACACTTGTAAAAAGAGGTATAAATGTTTTAACTGTCTTATTTGTAGTTAACTAAAATTTTACTAAAATTTTAGTTAACATTTTTTTTGCAAAAAAAAGACTTAAACTTTTTGAGTTATAATTTTTAATATATCTTTGTTCTATCAAATTGGTAGAGTTTAAAAACACATAGTATAATGCCGTAATAGTCGGGTTGACATCACGTCAAAGACCAATTCAAATAATAACAATTCAAAATAAATAAAAATGAAAAAACGAATGTGCAGATAAAAAAAAACCATTTCTGTTGCAGCAGAAATGGCGAAGCTTAAAGAAATTGTTCATCTCTATAAGGAATTGAGAGTGGAGTAAATCCATTCTTGGTTGACCTTATTTATTAAACCAAAACAAAGTAATGAAAAAAAAATTAAATAGATCTGTCTGGTTGTGTATTTTCTTGATTTCCATCGGGATAAAAGCGCAAGAAACCAAACCGTTAATTCAATCCAAACTCGAAGGAACAGTTGTAGATGCAATTACAAAAGAGCCAGTTATTGGGGCATCAATAAATATTAAGGGTACTACCCACGGGGTTTTAACGGATTTTGATGGGAAATTTTTTTTCCAAACCGGGCAAAAATTGCCTTATACATTAATAGTAAGTTTTTTAGGCTATAAAAAAACAGAAGTAGTAGCAGATAAAAATGCCGTTGTTATTGAACTTACGCAGGAGCAAAATGCGCTGTCAGAAGTTGTGGTTACCGCACTTGGTATCACAAAAGAAAAGAAATCTTTAGGCTATACCACTCAGGGACTTAAAGGTAAGGAGTTATCTGATACGAAAGAAACGAACTTTCTAAATAGTCTTACTGGTAAATTAGCAGGAGTACGTATTACCAATTCACAAGGTGATATGGGATCTTCCCGTATTATTATTCGTGGTGAAACCTCTATTGCCGGAAATAATCAGCCCTTATTTGTGGTGGATGGAGTGCCGGTAGATAACTCGCAATTAGTGAGTTCTGTTGGTGCTACCCGCGATTTCAAAAATGCAATCGCCGACTTAAATCCGCAGGATATCGAAACATTAACGGTACTGAAAGGACCTAATGCAGCAGCTCTTTACGGATCACGCGCTGCGCACGGTGTTGTGCTTATCACGACAAAATCAGGAAAAAGTCAAAAAGGTCTTGGTATAACGGTTAATTCTGGTATAACGATCTCTCAAGTTACCACTTTACCGGTTTTTCAGAATTCATTTGGACAAGGATCAAACGGGAAATTCAGCTATGTAGATGGTAAAGGAGGGGGTGTTAATGATGGAGTTGATGAAAGTTGGGGACCTAAATTAGACGGACGCCTTATTCCTCAATTTAATTCAAACGGTCAGGCCGTGCCTTTTGTGGCGCATCCTGATAATGTGAGAGACTTTTTTAATACTGGTCTTACTCATGATAATAGTGTTTCTGTAGCGAAGTCAGATGATAAATCAGATTTTCGTTTGGGAGTAAATAATCAGAAGCAATTAGGGACAGTGCCCAACAGTGAAGTCAATAAAACAAACTTTACCGTTAATACTAATTATCAAATATCCAAAAATGTAAAAGTGGGTGTAAATGCTAACTATATTGTAACCAATGCGCCAGCTTTACCTGGTGGTCCATTGGGTAGTCGTGCTGCCGGTGTAATGTTGCAGTTTCTTTGGTTCGGACGTCAGGTAGATGTCAATGAACTTAATAAGGATTGGACCAGAAACTGGAACAACAGTTATTATAGCAATCCATACTGGAATGCCTATTACAATACTACAAGCCAGCAACGCAACCGTTTAATTGGTGATATTCATTTGGATGCCAAGATTTTTGACGGTCTTAATTTTAAGTTTCGTACTGGAGTTGATTACTATAACGATCGCAGGAAGTATGAGATTAAGTATGGTACAAATGGAACTCCTTTTGGATCTTATGCTGAAGATGCCTACACGGTAAACGAACAAAACACGGAAGGTATTTTTACTTATACCAAAAAACTGAATGATGATTTTAGTCTGGATGCTCTTACAGGTTTCAACATTCGTAACCACAGCGATGCAAACAATTATCAAAAAGCACCACGTTTGGCAGTGCCAGATTTGTATACATTGACAAACTCACGAGATCCGTTAACTTCATCAAACTCGTTATCAAGATTGAGAGTCTACAGTGCTTATGCTTCAGCACAACTGGGTTATAAAAATTATGCCTTTTTGAATGCAACTGCGCGTAATGACTGGTCATCAACATTGCCAAGCAGCAATCGTTCTTATTTTTATCCTTCTGTTAGCGGTAGTTTAGTTTTGTCTGATGCCTTGAAATTGCAAAGTAGTACGCTTGATTTCTTAAAGTTACGTGGTGGTTGGTCTGAAGTAGGTAATGATGCAGATCCGTATCAATTGTCGACGGTTTATAATTTTCAAACTGCTTTCGACGGAAATCCGATTCAAACTTCTTCTCAGAAGAAACTCAATGAGAACTTAAAACCGGAAACCACACGCTCTACTGAAATTGGTTTAGAATCTTCTTTCTGGAAAAACAGGCTGCATTTTGATTTTGCCTATTATAATACCAATAGTTTTGATCAGATTTTGGAGATAAAAACTACTGCTTCAAGTGGTTATAATTCGCAGTTAATAAATGCCGGAAAAATAAACAACCATGGTATCGAAATTCAATTGGATGGAAATCCTGTTCAAAATGAAAATTTCAAATGGAATGTAGCGGTAAATTATTCAAAAAATATAAGCAAAGTAGAAATTTTGGATTATGATAAACAGATTCAAAATTACACCATTGGTACGTCTGGAGGTGTTGATGTACTGGCTTCTGTAGGACAAGCATACGGTGCGCTTTATGGAACAGCTTATCAGCGTGATGCAAGTGGAAACATTGTAGTAGGAGCAAATGGATTACCAAAAGCAGATCCGCAAAAGAAAGTATTAGGACATTATACGCCAGATTATTTAGCAGGAGTAACGAACACATTAACCTATAAAAATCTTGAATTATCAATTCTTGTTGATGCAAGTGTAGGAGGAGAACTTTTTTCAGGAACGAACAGAACAGGTAATTATACTGGAGTATTGGCACAAACCCTTCCGGGACGTGACGCAGCTAATGGTGGATTAAATTATTATGTAACAGGTACTACGAAAACTTTGTTGCCAGCTGGTACAGCAGCACCGGGTGGAGCAGCGGTATATGATGATGGTATGATCTTTAACGGAGTATACGCTGATGGAACTCCAAACGCTACGGTTCTTAGTGCACAAGAATATTACAAAGCCTCATACAATATTAGTGAAGCTTATATTTACAGCTCAACTTTTGTAAAATTAAGAGAAATAAAATTGGGTTACAACTTCAATAAGTCATTTGCGAAAAGACTTGGATTAGATGGAGCCAGTATTACTGCCGTAGGTCGTAACCTGTTCTTTATCTATAAAGATGCACCAAATATTGATCCTGAAACAGCTTTCAATACAGGAAATGCACAAGGATTGGAGAGTTTATCTTTACCAACTACCAGAAATTTCAGCCTTAATGTCAATCTAAGATTTTAAAAATACAGCATCATGTTAAAAAAAATATTATATACAACACTATTTGCATTTACACTGACTTCATGCAGTGATACATTGGATGATATTAACAAAAATCCAAATGCAACTGAAACACCATTGGCACCTTACCTGTTAACAGGAACTTTAAAACAAGGCGCTGATTTATATTGGGGTTCAACAAATAACTTTGATTCGTCTTTATTATTTGTGCAGCACTGGGCTAAAATCCAATATACGGAGCCGGACAGATACGATGTATCCAATACTTCTTTCACTACTTTGTGGAATACAGGATACGCAACCCTGATTACGGACTTGAATACAATTATTAATTTTCCACAAGAACAGGCAAATTCAAATTATAAAGGGATTGCATTAACCCTTCGTTCCTGGACATTTTTATTGTTGACAGATGCTTACGGAAGCATCCCTTATAAAGAAGCAGGTCTAAAAGTAACTCCGGCTTATAATACGCAAAAGGAAGTATATACAGGATTATTGGAAGATTTGAAGCAAGCGCAGTCTTTGCTAAATACAGCAAATGGTGCCGTAACGGGTGACCTATCCTATCAGGGGGATATTTTAAAATGGAAAAAATTGGTGAATTCGCTTCGCTTGCGTATTGCATTGCGAATTTCTGATAAAGAACCTGCTTTAGCTAAACAAGCTGCGATTGAAGCGACAAGCGATGCTGCTGGAGTATTTAGCAGTAATAATGATACTTTTAAGTTTACTTATACCAGTTCACCTCAGCAAAATCCAGCTTCGGCTTGGTTTGAAACCCGTGATGATTATCGTATTTCGAAGACCATGGTTGATAAGTTAAATGAGTTATCAGATCCACGTTTGCCGGTTTATGCACAGTTGCCATCAGATGCAAGTGTAGGTAAATACGTTGGTGGTGCAAACGGACTATCAAACAGCGATGCTAATAGTCAGGGTTTTGCTAAAACTTCTAAACCGGGAACCTACTTCCTGACTTCGTCGTCACCAGCTGTGATTGTTTCTTATTCTGAAGTGCTGTTTAACCTTTCTGAAGCCGTTGCTCGTGGTTATATTTCCGGAGATGCAGAACAGCTTTATAAAAATGCAATTGCGGCATCGTTTAATCAATTTGGAATTACTAATGCAACAGTGATCACTAATTACCTTAATCAGGCCAGTGTGAAATACGATGCAACTAACTATGCTAAATCGATAGGTACACAAAAATGGATTGCATTCTACGGACAGGGTCTTGATGCTTTTGCGGAGTGGAGAAGACTTGACTATCCAGTGTTGACAGCGGGTCCGGCTACAGTTTTAGACGGAAAACTACCTTCGCGTTTCTTTTATCCGGGAACAGAGCAGTCATTGAATGGAAATAGTTACCAGGCAGCGATAGCTATTCAGGGAAAAGATTTACTTACTACAAAACTATGGTTTGATGTAAAATAAGATGTATTCTGAAAGGAATACGCTCAGAAATACTAAAAACGACTCCAAAATCAATTGATTTTGGGGTCGTTTTTTTGATTTGAATAAGATTAATGGTATATCAAAATGATAAAAAGCATATCATTTTGAGAGGGAATAGTAATTAAGAATATTGTTTTTTTTAATTAAAAACAAGCAGCAACAGTCTATAGAGCCTGTAAACTTGCACTGTTGGCAATGTTGGTACATAATTTGAAAATCGTATTTTATATTTCCAATCCACCAGGCACTTAAACTTAGTATTAAATTCGGAATATGCTATATCAAATATGAAAATCGAAGAACAAACCATACCTTTTACAAACCAGGTTTTGACTGACACGTTTCCGAACAAGCCAAAATTATTGAAGCTTCAGGAACCTGAAGAATTACCAGATTTTATAATTCAAATCACAAATGAAAACCATATTTTTTGGGTTAACGAAATTTGTGATGTGACCTTATCCTCTGCTTTAGCACGAGGAACAGGCATCTCCGGTCGTTCTCCTGAATTGCTTGAAGAAAAAATAAAAAAAGGCGAGGCTGTTATTGCCTTTGCATTAGACGGTAGTTGGGCAGGTTTCTCTTTTATTTCTTCCTGGGATAACGACCAATATGTTTCTAATTCCGGATTGATTGTGGCACCCCGGTTTAGAAGTACGGGTCTTGCAAAAAAGATTAAAAGAAAAATTTTTGAGCTGAGTCGTCAAAAATTTCCTGATGCCCGTATCTTTAGTCTTACCACAGGTTTGGCTGTAATGAAAATGAATCATGAACTCGGTTTTGAACCCGTTACTTATTCCGAGTTAACAACGGATGAAGTTTTTTGGGAAAATTGTAAATCTTGTATCAATTGTCCTGTTTTGATGAGTAAAGAAAAGAAAAACTGTTTGTGTACTGCAATGTTATATGATCCTAAAGCTAGGATTATCCCTGTTTAAAAGTTTTTCCAGTTTTTAGCAGTCTCTAAAATAAATTTAGCTAAAATTTCAAAAGCCATTTTAGTTTTAAAAGAGCAGCCCTGTTTGAAAACAACCGTTAAGTTAAAATTTCGATTATGACGATCACACAGAAATCGATGTAAACTGCTTTGGATCATAAAAGAACGTAGTTAGAAATGGGATTTTTATAGTCTCGTACCTGCGGTAAATGAATGTTTTTTAAACAGTATTATAGCAACCAGTCTACAGAAAAAGCAGCAATGATAAAAATATTGTGTATAAATACAAGCTGAAGATAATATCCCTTGAAATTGGCAGTGTGAACAGCAGGTATAATTTCAAGCAGAAAAGTCCAGCTGATTATTCGTATCAATGCACTAATGAAACCTATGATAATACTAGTCGTCCATGAAATCTCATCGAATTCACAATACCATATTAAATAATAAATTGCTGCAAAACAGAGTCCAAAAGTATGATGTAGCACTTTTCCTATTCTTAATTTGGTTTTTAGTGATAAATCTATAGCATTAGCAGAAAGAATACTTGTAAGCAGAGCAGGTTCCTGATAGAATTTTATAGCTGGTGTTGATAGGGCCTTATTGAATATCCTTATGATACAGCAGGCTACCAGCCAGGAAACTAGAATTTGAAAGAGCAGGTAAAAGATCATTGAGGGGCGTTATAACGCCTCAAATATAGTAATGAAAGTGTTAAGAATAAAATTAAAAAAAGAACGGCAACTCTTGCTTAGTATTTTTTTGGCAAAAATCAATTTTCAATTAACTGCTGCACCTACATTTTATTTTTGTAATTTAGACAAAACAGTAGTGTTTAGTACCATAAAATTGAAAACCTATGCCTTGGAATCCAGAAATATACAATAAGTTTAAAGAGCTGCGCAATAAACCATTTTATGATCTGATTGATTTTATCGAATTGCCAGAATCTTCAAATGCGATCGATTTAGGATGTGGAACGGGCGAACAGACGGCTATATTAGCCGCAAAGTTTAACAAAACCGATTTTCTTGGAATTGATTCATCAGCTGAAATGTTGCTAAAATCAAAATCTTTGGAGACTGATAATCTTCATTTTAAGCAAATAGCTGTTGAAGATATATTGGACTCCGATAAAAAGTGGGATTTTGTTTTTAGTAATGCAGCGCTTCAGTGGTCCGATAATCATGAAATATTGTTTCCAAAATTGATTCATTTGCTTAATTCGAAAGGACAATTTGCGGTACAAATGCCCATTCAGAAAGAAAATTTGCTCAATAAAATTCTATATCAATTAGCTGAAGAAGATGCTTTTAAAACGTATTTTAAGGGATGGAGAAGAGATTCTCCAGTATTAAGTATGGATCAATATGCACAAATTATGTTTGATGGTGGATTGGAAGAAATTCAGATTATGGAGAAAGTTTATCCCATAATTGCAAACGATCATGACACGCTATATAATTTTATTTCAGGTTCAGCTCTGATTCCTTATTTAGAACTTCTTCAAGACGATCAAAAAGAGTCTTTTATCAGCGCTTTTAAAAATAGAATAGCAGAGAATTTTCCGAAACTTCCTGCAATTTATGCCTTTAAAAGAATTTTGCTTTTTGGAAGAAGAAGTTAAAGAAAAGACTACACCGTAAAAAAGACTAAGGCGATTCACTTGAATATGCCTATATAAATAAAAGAAAGATCTTTCCATTTGATTCTTTCAATATTGTTACTACTGCGAGAGATGATCTCACTATTTTTTAAATATCACTATTTTGTATCGTTCGATTAACGAAATAAAGATAAATGCAACACGGATACCTTTTTAATCTGTTGATTTTTAGCGTCTTTAATGAATGGCGCGCTCATTGCATATTTCACTAATTGATTTTTTTATGTATGTCACAGATTCTGACAGAACAGTAAAAAAGAAAAAATCAGTGTTTTTTATTTCATTTAAAACTTAGTAGTATGAAAAAAGCAACTATTGTAATAATCTTAGTTTTATTGCAAGCAGCTGGATGTGCCACATTCAAAGAGCAATCAAGTGAAAAAACAGCTGGTGCATCAGAAAAAAAGATTATTCATTCTATTTATCTGAGTGGCGGATATGGAGAAAAGGAAACGGGTAATAAAACTTTGAGTCAGTTTAATGAAATCTTAAAAAAAGAACCGAATAAAAAATCTACCTTTTTATTGTTGGGAGATAATGTGTCTGAAAATGAAAAAGATATGCTTTCGGACAAGTCTTTTTTAACTGAACAGACAGAGATGATTAAGGGGTATGGTGGCAATACTTATTTTCTTCCCGGTGATTACGAGTGGAAATATAAAAATAGCAGAAAGACAGAAGCCAGCCAGAATTTGCTAAAACTTATACCTGGCAATACGGCTGAATATTTACCTAAAAATGGAGCTCCTTTAAGCAAAGTTTCTATTAATGAAAACCTCGACATTATATTTATAGATTCGCAGTGGTACATTTCCAATTGGGATGATGTTGAATATATAAATGAGAATTCACCGGATATTAAAACCAGAAGACGTTTTCTGGAACAGTTGGAAGGTATGATTCGAGATGCTGCATTTAAAAATGTAATCATAGCGATGCATCATCCTATTTTTAGCAATGGTAAACATGGTGGCAAGTATAGTGTCAATGATTATCAGCACCCTTTGCCCATTATTGGATTGGCAGATAAGACAGTTCGAAAATTAGGAGGCACGAGTCCGGAGGATATTGCCTACAGCAGGTATAGGGAACTAACGAGTTTTGTGGCTACACTGGCAAAATTATCAGATCATATTGTGATTGTTTCCGGTCATGAAAATAGTCTGCAATATTTGGAAGGAAATGGAATACATCAAATCATTAGTGGCTCCCTTGCCAAAAGTGAAGCAACGAAACTATCAAAAGAACTAATAACAGCTCCAGGCGGAAAATTAAACTATGAAGGTATTTATAGCTCCAGTGAAAAGGGATATGCCAAGCTTAATTACTTCGAAGATGGTTCCTCAGAAGTGGAATTTTATTCTTTTGAAAACAACAAATTATTATATCGTCATGCTGTAAATAAAGCACTTCCAGGTATTCAGGAAAAGCCTAAAAATGCTGTATTTGCTGATATTTCAACTACCACTAAAGCCCAAATCTTAACCAAAGAAGAAACATCAAAATCCTGGTTTTACAAATTATTCTGGGGAGAACACTATCGCGACTATTATTCCAGGGAAGTAACTGTAAAAGCCGCATCGCTGGATACATTATATGGCGGACTCACTATATTAAAAGAAGGAGGGGGCCATCAGTCTCAATCTTTGAGATTACAGGGTAAAAATGGAAAGCAATATGTAATGCGATCGCTGCGTAAAGATGCACTCAAATTTTTGAGATTTAAATTAAAAGGCATTGTTTTTAACCCTGATTCTTATGATGATACAGCCACAGAAGAATTAGTTTCCGATTTTTTTACTACAGCGCATCCGTATGCGCAGTTGGCAGTAAATGATTTGGCAGAGGCTGCCTCAATCAATCATTCCAACACAAAACTATATTATTTTCCTAAACAATCCGGATTTGGAGATTTAAATGATAAATACGGTAACGGATTGTATTATATCGAAGAAAGGCCATCGAAAGAGCAGAAAGATTTTAAAGGTTATCAGCATACTTCAATGGATCAGGCAGGTGCAATAGTTGATTTTGCAAACACAGAGGATGTTCTTAAAAAACTGCGCGAAAATGATAAGTACAGTATCGATAAACGTCAATACATCCGATCAAGAATTTTTGATATGCTTATCGGAGACTGGGATCGTCATGAAGATCAATGGCGCTGGGCACTTAGGGAAACAGGAAATAAATCAGGAGTATATTCGCCAATACCAAGGGATCGTGACGCCGCTTTCTCAAAATTTGATGGTGCCGCTTTAGCCGTTGTCAAAAACAGAGTTCCGGAAACCCGGTTTTGGCAAAGTTATGATGATGATCTTGATAATGTAAAATGGTTTAATTCTGAAGCCTATAACCTTGATAAGATTTTTGTTTCCCAGTATGATGCATCAATCTGGAATGAAGAAGCATTATCCATCCAAAAAGGCTTAACTGATGCGGTAATTGACAAGGCGTTTTTAAATCTTCCACAAGAAATGCAGGATCAGGCTCTGGAAGATATTAAAACAAAATTAAAAAAAAGGCTTAAGAATTTGAACATTCTGGCTTCAGAATATGCTGATTATATCAATGAAAAAGTGGTTATTCACGGCACAGATAAAAAAGATATTTTCCAGATTACCAGACAACCAAAGGGAAATACAACCATAGAAATATTTTCTGAAAAGAACACTACAGAGCCTTATTATTCAGCCGTAATAAATTCGGATAATACCTGTGAGATCTGGATCTACGGACTTAATGGAGATGATGATTTTATAGTGAAGGGTGAAGGAGATAAGGAAATACTGCTGCGTATTATCGGCGGCTATGGAACGGATCATTACACTATAGAAAATAATAATAAAACCCGCATTTATGACTATGGTTATGAGAAGAATATAATTGATGCCAAACAGCCTTCAAAGAAACAGTTTTCATCACTTTATGAAACTAATAATTTGCATTTCAGGTATTTTATTCCAAGCAATAATATTTTAGTGCCTGTACTCGGTTATGCCACAGACGATGGTTTTGTGTTGGGTGCTAAAGATACCTACACCTACAATGCCTTTAATGGAAATCCGCATAAACAGATACATGAGATTTTTGCCAATTACTACTTTACTTATCAATCGGCTGAGGCGGGTTATAACGGAAGTTTTTTTAATGTTTTTCCGCATATCAATCTTTTAGTCGAAGCCTATTTCTCGGGAACCAAGTTTTCGAATAATTTCTTTGGCTACGGAAACGAAACGGTTAATGAAGATAAAACACTTGGCAAGGATTATAACCGAGCGCGAACCAGACAAACGAATTTGAATGCAGGACTCGAATACCATAAATTTAAAATTAAGGCTTTATTTGAGAGTTATGAAATTGAAGAAATGAATGATCGGTTTTTTACTCCGGCTAATGTAGATCCTGCTGTATTTGAACATCAGAATTATGTTGGAACAGAAGCATCCATAGCTTATCTCAACAGAGACGCAGAAGATTTTTCTACAAAAGGATTATATGCTTCGGCTAAAGGTGGTTGGAAAATTAATACCGATAACAGTGCTAATAATTTTGGTTATTTTGTTGGAAAAGTTGGACTCGAGGACAAACTTACCAATTCAGGGAATCTGGTATTTCAGACCGTTGCAGAAGGAAGGGTTATTTTTGGGGATAATTATTATTTCTATCATTCTTCCTTTTTAGGAGGTAATAATGGTTTACGTGGTTATCGCAATGAACGTTTCAGTGGCAAAAACAGTTTATACGACAGCTCGAACCTTAAACTAAAAGTGGCCAGTTTTAAGACAGGCCTTATTCCAATTGATTTTGGTCTTTACGGCGGATTTGATGTTGGACGTGTCTGGATTGAAGATGATCCTTCCAAAAAATGGCATACTTCGCAGGGTGGTGGAGTATGGTTTGGCGGATTGAGTACGCTTAGTCTTCAGGCGGCTTATTTTAACTCTGATGAAGGGAATATAGTTTTTATTGGATTTAATTTTAAATATTAACGCAGCATTTTTGGTATCAATATAGTGAAGCGTTTGGTTTTCTTTTTCCAGTTACTACATTTTGCTCTTTATCATTTCTCTTCTAAAAGTCTTGCACTGAAACATTGACCAATTTTATGAAGGAAAGCTAAGATATTTTCTGTTAAAAGCTTTCCTTCTTGCCCGGGCTTTTTTTACAGCTTTTTGAGGCGTTTTTTTCTTTCAAATTCATTTTTGTACTCCCTTTGCTTGACATACAGACCCATTTCGGCAATTTTGAAATAATTTAATTGCCTGAGTTTTTGATTTCGATGGGGAAGTGGTATCTCCAACATTTAATCTTTTGTCTTTTTTTAATGAAAAAAAGGTAAAACTGTATTTTCGTTAGAATTAAGGCTGGTAAAAATTGATAATATATCTATTTTTTATCAATTTTATTAAACAGACTGTTTTTTATAATGCTTTTTTTTACATAATTATAAAAAATATATTTAAGCAACCGGTTGTTCATTGAAATGTTTTTTTTATATTTGTGATAAATACACTTATTAACTATTTGGACTTAATTATTTTTTATATAACCTAAACATTTCCAGGAGATGTTATAATACAAGGACAGTTAAAATGAAGCAACCACAAATATTTTTATTATTAGCATTATTATTTCTTTTTTCTTTTAAAGCAATAAACCTGGAAGATAATCTTATCAAAGATCCTGTGTTTTCTAATGTTGTCTATACAGGCGACGATATTATTTATAAAAACAATCCATTGAAATCAGATGAGTTTTATTCGCCTATTTTACAAGGATGTTATCCGGATCCTGCGATTACCAGAAAAGGAGATGATTATTATATGGTTTGCTCTTCATTTGCTATGTTTCCGGGAGTGCCAATTTTCCATTCAAAGGATTTAGTGAATTGGACAGATTTGGGAGGTGTATTAAATAATGTCTCCGAATTTAATCCGCATGATACAGCTATCAGTCAGGGCGTATATGCACCTGGTATCACGTATAATCCTCACAATGACACTTTTTATATGATTGTAACAGCCTTTACAGGTAATATGGGGAACATTATAGTAAAAACTAAAGATCCAATGAAAGGCTGGGGAAGTCCGATAAAACTGGATTTTAACGGAATCGATCCTTGTATATTCTTTGACGATAACGGAAAAGGCTATATCGTGCATAACGATGCTCCGGATAAAGGAAAGGAATTGTATGAAGGTCATCGTGTCATTAAAGTGTGGGAATACGATGTTGCAAATGATAAAGTAATTCCGGGCACAGATAAAATTATTGTAGACGGAGGTATAGATCTTTCTAAAAAACCAATCTGGATCGAAGCGCCGCATTTGTATAAAAAAGACGGACATTATTATTTAATGTGTGCTGAAGGCGGTACAGGTGATAATCATAGTGAAGTTGTTTTTATTAGTGATAGTCCAAAAGGGCCTTTTAAACCCGCATCAAACAATCCAATTCTGACACAAAGATACTTTCCGCAAGACAGACCTCAAAAAGTAGACTGGGCGGGTCATGCCGATTTAGTTCAGGGACCAGATAATAAATATTATGGAGTGTTTCTTGGTATCCGTCCCAATGATAAAAACCGTGTAAATACAGGACGTGAAACTTTTATGCTCCCAGTAGATTGGTCTGGCGTTTTTCCTGTTTTTGAAAATGGGTTAGTACCGTTGGAGCCAAAAATAAAAATGCCAAAAGGTGTTACTGAAAACAAAACAGGAAAAGATGGATTTTTCCCGAATGGCAATTTTACGTTTACTGAAAATTTTACTTCTCAAAAATTAGATTACAGATGGATAGGTTTGAGAGGACCTCGTGAAAAATTTATTTTAGTAACCAAAAAAGGACTCGAGATTAAACCTTTTGCAGTAAATATTAAAGAAGTAAAACCAACATCCACACTTTTTTACAGACAGCAGCACAACACTTTTTCTTTTGCAACAACAATAGATTACAAACCCGCATCTGAAAAAGATCTGGCAGGAATTGTTTGCCTTCAGAATGAGCGTTTTAATTATGTTTTCGGTATAACAAAAAAAGGAAAAGATACCTATATTTTGCTGGAAAGAACCGAAAAAGGAAATTCAAAAACTATAGCAAGTGCTAAAATCGAAATTAAGAAAAATATCCGTTTGCAGGTAAAAGCTAAAGGGGATAGTTACGAATTTAGTTATGCTTTAAATGGTATTGATTTTCAAAATTTAGGAGGAAATGTTTCGGGTGATATTCTTTCAACAAATGTGGCCGGTGGTTTTACAGGAGCATTAGTAGGATTGTATGCTACGGCTGCAAATGATGCTCAGGTAAATTAAATTAAGACTTTAAAAACATCTATATAATGAAATCAATAATTAGGTATTTCGCGTTTGCTGTTCTTTTTTTAATAGCACAAAAAGGATATTCTCAAGATCCGAATTTTCATGTTTATTTGAGTTTTGGCCAATCTAACATGGAAGGTTATGCTAAAATAGAAGCGCAGGATAAAGTTGGCGTTGAGGATCGTTTTCAGGTTTTACAAGTCGTAAATTGTCCTTCCTTCCGTAGGCGCAACATTCACTTTGTATTTTAATTTCAGATCCGGATAATCAATTGGATTAAAACCGACATGATTCTTAGTTTCATCCGGATAGGATAAGGAATGCGAAATGGTTTTTGTAGCAGGATCTATTTTTTTTTCGGCTTCTTTGGGTACGGGAGACCATTGACCAGGTGAAATTTCTAATCTCAAATCGCCATTAGCCATAACACGCTCGCCATGTTGAATCATGGTCACGCCCGTTTGATGACCGTCAGGATAAATATCATCAAAAACGGTAACCTCAATTCCTCGCGCCGAAAAGTACCCTTTTGGATCGAGTTTTAAATTTTGACCCTTCATCGTTATTTGAAACATAACTGCAACTATTACAAGAACAAAACCAATTCTATTTTTCATTTACTTGTTTTTTAAAGTACAAGTAAATATAAATCAAATGATTAACAATATGGTTTTGTATTATAACGACTAGTGTCAAAAAAGTTAAACTCTGAACAGATAATCGTTTTAAAAATGATTTTGCAGTTTATATTTAGGAGACGCGCCGGAAGCAATTGAACTTGTGATTCAAAGAGCAAATGCAAAGACATTTTTTATCGCTATAAGAATTGATTCGGAATTTAAGATGCGTTATGAAACAGCATAAGTTCATCAACGATTTATTTGGAAGGTTCATTCTATAATTCGTGCTTTTTCTAAGCATTCTATTTTCTTCTTAGCAAATAAATTAGTATTTCTTCTTCTAACTCTTTTGACAAGTTTTCTGATTCTATTTTTTTATTAAAATATTTTTCAATTTTGCCTTTATATTTTTTTGTCGCTGTTGTGCTTAAACAATATTCATTGCAAATTACCTTGAAATTAGGATCAACCAGATATAAAATCTTAAGCGATTCCATATGCTCGGCAAATTTAATATTGTATAATTCATCGGGGAGCGACATAATAATGAAGATGATTAGTTATTAAATATAAACTTTATAGAAGCATTATTTAAAGTTACAAATTAGCTGATACACAAATTAAGAAAAGTGGTTTCATATTATAATTTGAAACTAAACCAAAAACTTCAGTAATGGTTTAAAATAGTTGCGGAATCTAAAAAATACAGATGGAATAGGAAATTCTTCCTTTTTTGGTTGCAGATTATAATTTGCAACGAGGTTCAAGGCTAAAAATAAGATCGCACTATTTTAAATTATAATTTTAGGTAGGTAAGAAAAAAGCCGATTTTAATCTATAAAACCATCGCTATGAAAAAAGTATTCTCCGTTATTATTATTATTATTATTATTGCGTTTTTAATAACGACCTCTTGTAAAAAAGAGCAAACAACCGATCAAACACAAATTAATACTGCGTCTGTTTCTCCCGACAGCATTACTGCAATAGCAAAAGAGGCATGGATTTATGGCTATCCTATGTTTTATAATTACAAAACTATTTATGCCAATGCTGTTAATAAAGATGCTAAAGAATTTATTGGCGGTTTTAATAAATTCAAAAGCATTGCGGTAAGTGCAACTCCTGCAGATACTTTGGTAGTAACAATAAACAACGATACACCATATTCCATGGCTGCAATTAATGTTTCAGATGAGCCTGTAATTCTTGAAGTTCCAAAAATTGAAGAGGACAGATATTATGTCATGCAGTTTGTTGATCTGTATACTTTTAATTTTGAATATGTGGGTTCCCGTGCAACAGGAAATCAGGCTGGCAAGTATCTTATAGCTGGTCCGGACTGGAAAGGTGAAACACCAAAAGGTATCGATAAAGTCTTAAAATCAGAAACTAATTTAATTTTTCTGGTAGGACGTACACAACTTCACAGCCCGCAAGATGTGGCTAATCTTAAAAAAATTCAGCAGCAATATAAATTGACTCCTTTGCACGTCTATACAAACCAGGCAGCGCCACCAGAAAAAAAATACAATATGCCACTTCCTGCATGGAATGAAGCTGACTATTCTTCTCCAAAATTTATTAATGTCCTGAATTCTCTATTGCAATATACAACCGAAGACAGCAGTGAAAAAGCACTTAGAGCCCGATTTGCTAAAATTGGTATACAACCGGGAGTTCCTTATGACAGTTCTAAATACCCGCCGGAAACAATTGCAGCAATTGAAAAAGGAATTGCCGAAGGGAAAAAAGAACTGGAATCCAAGATCGATAATCTAACCGATTCCGGAAGCCTTTTTGGTACTCGTGCATCACTTAAAAATAATTATTTAAATCGCGCGATAGCAGCAGCGGCAGGACTTTACGGCAATACAAAAGAAGAAGCGGTTTATACAGGAAGCTCAACAGATAAAGATAATCAGCCATTAACAGGCAGCAATAAATACGTACTTCGATTTTCTAAAGACCAGCTTCCTCAGGCCAAATACTTTTGGAGTATTACGATGTATAATTTGCCAAAACGTTTTCTGGTACCCAATCCTATTTCGAGATATTCCATAGGAAATAAATCAAAAGGACTTAAATATGAATCAAATGGAGATTTGATCTTTTATCTGCAGGCAGCATCACCAGGAAAAGAGAAAGAAAGTAATTGGTTGCCAACGCCAAAAACGGAAAGATTTATGTTTGTTATGAGAATCTATGGTCCTCAGGCTGATGTAATTAATAATGTATGGAAAATGCCTTTACCGGAAAAAGTAAAATAATTTACGGATGGAATCTGTGCGTTTGATTTTCTTATTTTAAATGTTATGTATGTAAATTAATAAATTTTAAAATTATGAGTATAGTTGACCTTTTTAATAAGAATATTTTTTTAGAAGTGATGTATTCAAAATATTCGTTAAGTAAAATTAAATTATTGATTTTATGTAACATCGGGTTTCTAAGTGTTTCATATGGACAGGATGTTTTGCCTTTTCCTCCGGTTCCAAGCGCAAGTATTGCCAATGAAACCCTTGCAGAAAGTACCCATAAGCGAAGAGCACAACCCGAACATTTACCTAAGGATGCTCCAAATATTATCATTATCCTAATGGATGATGTTGGTTTTGGTACACCATCTACTTTTGGAGGAGGTGTAAATACACCTACATTATCAAAAGTCTACAGCGAAGGAATTGCTTATAATGAATTTCATACCACTTCTATCTGTTCTCCAACCAGAGCAGCTTTGCTTACGGGACGAAATCATACGAGAGTGAGCAGCGGTACAATTGCCGAAAGAGCGGTAGACTGGGACGGGTATACCGGAATTATACCAAAAGAAGCAGCAACTGTTGCCGAGGTTTTAAAGGATTACGGATACAGTACTTCTGCATTTGGTAAATGGCATAATACGCCTGCCAACCAGACTACAGTTGCCGGACCTTTTGATTATTGGCCCGTAAATTATGGTTTTCAGCATTTTTACGGATTCCTTGCGGGAGAAACATCACAATATGAACCGCGTTTGGTGGATGACTTTACACCGGTCGAACCTCCAAAAACAGAAAATTATCACTTAACGACAGATTTGGCCGATCATGCCATTACCTGGATGAGCCAGCATAAAGCTTATGCCGCAGATAAACCATTCTTACTTTATTTTGCTCCGGGAGCAGGTCACGCACCGCACCATATTTTTAAGGAATGGGCTGATAAGTATAAAGGAAAATTTGATGATGGCTGGGATGCTTACCGCGAAAAAGTATTCAAACGCCAAAAAGAATTAGGATGGATTCCAAAAAGTGCCCAGCTAACAGCTCGTGACAAAACGATGGCTTCGTGGGAAAGTATTCCGCAATCGCAAAGAGCTTTCCAAATTAGGATGATGGAAGTTTTTGCAGGATATGTAGAGCACGCCGATCATGAAGTAGGCCGTGTTTTAGATGCGCTTGAAGCGAATGGACAAAAAGACAATACCATCGTATTTTTTATTTGGGGAGATAATGGTTCAAGCGCCGAGGGCCAGAATGGTTCAATTAGCGAATTATTAGCACAAAATAACGTTTCAAATACCATAGAGCAGCAATTGGCAGCACTAGATAAAATAGGAGGATTAGACGCTATCGGCGGGCCGCTTTTAGAAAATAATTATCACGCCGCATGGGCATGGGCAGGAAATACGCCTTTTAAACATACAAAATTGGTAGCATCACATTTTGGCGGAAACCAAAACGCAATGGTAGTACGATGGCCAAAAATGATCAAACCTGACAAAACACCACGCAGTCAGTTTCATCATATTAATGACATTGTACCCACAATTTATGATATTTTAAATATTACGGCTCCAAAAGTGGTGAATGGTTTTGATCAGATGCCGATGGATGGTGTGAGTATGAAATATACCTTTAATGACCCAAAAGCAAAAGAAGTATCCAAAATTCAGTTTTTTGATAATAACGGAAGCCGCGGCGTTTATAAAGATGGCTGGTATGCTTGTACCTTCGGACCTTTATATCCTTGGATTTCAGCTCAAAAAGGACTGGCAGATTGGGATTCAAACAAAGATGTCTGGGAACTTTATAACATCAAAGAAGACTATACCCAGTTTAATGATTTGGCTACTAAAAATCCTGAAAAATTGAAAGAACTTCAAAAAGTCTTTAATGATCAGGCAAAAGCCAATAAAGATTATCCAATTGGCGCGGGAATCTGGCTGCGTATTCACCCTGAAGATGTTATCAGATCGCCTTATAATTCGTGGGTTTTTGATGAAAATACATCAAGGATGCCAGAATTTAGTGCTCCTGGTCTTGGGAAAAAAAGCAATAAAGTGGTCATTGACATGGATGTAAAAGAAAATACATCAGGCGTACTGTATGCTTTGGGAGGTTCCGGCGGCGGTGTTACTTTATTTATGGAAAACGGAAAATTAGTGTACGAATATAATATGCTGATCATAGAGCGCTATACGGTTGAAACTGATCAAAAAATTGCGGCAGGAAAACATAAGGTCGAAATTTTGACTACCATTGCCAAACCCGGAGCAGCGGCTGAAGTTGCAATTACCGTTGATGGAAAACCGTATTCCAATGGGGAGGTAAAAAGAACTGTACCAGCTGCATTTACAGCCAGTGAAACTTTTGATGTGGGCGAAGATTTAGGCGGTTCGGTTTCGATGCGATATTATAAAAAAGCACCATATAAGTTTGAAGGCAAAATAAACAGTGTCAAAGTAGACTTATTGTAGTTTAATAGAATTAAATATGAAAAAGATCAAAATCAATTATTCGGCAGGTTTAATTTTGTTTTTCCTAAGTATTGATTTTTTGGTACTGTTAATTTAGTGAACCAAAGTAAGCAACTTTAGCTTTATAAATGATTTACAGTGATGGTTTACTGTATAATAGGAAAATAGTCTTAAACTCAAAAGGGACAAAGAAGAATATTTCTTCTTTGTCCTTTTTTTGAAACCATAATGAAACTCAACCTTATGAAAAGCTTCGCATGGCTAACTTAAAAGCTAAGACACTTGCTTATCAAAATGGTAGGTATTAAAAGCACTTTGGTATCTGGCAGCACTAGTTTATGTTCTAATTTTGTCAGATATAAATAGTAAAATTAAAGTAAAATGAATAAGGCACTGCTACTAATTGATATACAAAAAGAATATTTTGAAAATGGGAAATTGGAACTTGTAAATCCTATTGCCGCAAGTGAAAACGCTAAGAAACTGTTGGAGTATTTTAGAAAAGAAAAAGGGACTATTGTGCATGTTCAGCATATATCCGGAGAAGGTTCTCCCATCTTTGTTCCCGGTACAAAAGGTGTAGAAATTCATGAAAATGTAAAACCACTGGAAGGCGAGAAAGTAATCACGAAACAATTTCCTAATAGTTTTAGAGAAACTGATTTATTGGAATATCTTCAGTCTAAGGAGATAACACATTTGGTAATTGCGGGAATGATGACTCACATGTGCATTGACGCAGGGACAAGGGCTGCCGTTGACTTTGGATTTGAATGTACCGTAATTGGAGATGCCTGTGCTACACTGAATCTTCATGTAATGGGTCAGGACGTCAAAGCTGCAGATGTTCATAATGCATTTTTGGCAGCATTGGAATTCTTTTATGCAAAAATCAGTACAACAGAAGAGTATTTGCTGTCGTAAAATAAAGGGTAAATAAGGAATCACTTTTATAAAATGAGCGGTAATTTTTTACTGCTCATTTTTTTTGGTTTGAATTAATTTGTAAATGAAGTTGTAAATTTGTTTTAAATCTACTATTTAAAAGCATAGCAAAGAACGTGTAAGAAACAGATTTCAGGGGTTAATTAATTATAGAAAATGAAAACAATTAAATTTCATAAAACAGAATGTGGTGTTGAAGTGCTTCTCAATGTATTACATGGTGATATGCTGAGTGAGAGATATTTGGAACGCGATACTTACAATACTGATTTTTTTGAAATATTGCTTTTTAAAACAGCGAAGGGATCCCTGGTTTTAAATCAGCAGAAGATCGATATAACGGACAATACCATTGTTTTTATTTCTCCCTTTCAAAAAAGAAAATGGACTTTGGAGAAAGAGGGATTGGATTATACTGTTCTGGTTTTTCAGGAAAATTTTCTTAATGATTTTTTCTCAGACAAATTCTTTACCTATCGTCTTTTGTATTTCTATCAGTTGAATTATCCTTTAAAGATTAGCATTGAAAAGGACGAACTTCAAAAAGCATTTGGTCAGCTTATGGAAATCAAATACGAACTGGTTAACAGCAGAACAGATAGTATTCATATTATACGGTCGCTTACTTATTATCTGCTTTTGAAGTTTAACAGAATGTATGCTGATGCAAATAATCTTTCCATTGATAGGGCCGAAAATAACGTTGCTTACCAGTTTAAACAGTTACTGGAAACACATATCAGGCAAAAGCAGCGCATAGATTATTATGCAGAATTATTAAATGTGAGCAGGATTACCATTAACACTTGTGTGAAAAAGCAATTTAATGTTACCGCGACAGAACTCTTGAAACAGCGATTGCTTTTTGAAATAAAGAATGACCTGATACATTCCGGAAAGACTATTGCAGAGATTGCCTATGATCTTGATTTTTCAGAACCGGGACATTTGATGCGATTTTTTAAAACCCAGACCGGAATAACCAGCAGCCAATTCCTCTCAGATTATCAAAATGGGATATTTTCATAGTATTTCATATCGCTTTTACAGCATAAGATAAATCTAAAACAAAAAGATTGCTACGCTTTAAATGAAGGTTTAAGTAATAGCAATTTCAATACATTAAATCTGCCTCGAGGCTATCAATTTTTTAATATGATCAAAAAATATAAATCCAATAAGATATACTACCAAAGTACAATAACACTTGCAGGACCCGTTGTAATTTCTCAATTGGGACATACTTTGGTGCAGACTCTGGATACAGTAATCATAGGGCATTATGCAGGAACTATATCATTGGCAGCAGTTTCGCTGGTTCATTCGGTTTTCATGGTAGTTTTAGTGATTGGATTAGGTGTTGCCTACGGATTAACACCTTTGATTGCACAAGAAAACGGAAAATCAAATTTTAAGGAATGCGCTGAACTTTTGTCAAACAGTTTATGGCTTAATATTGCAGCTGCAATTTTTCTTTTTTTAATAGTGTATTATGGTTCTATGTTTGCCATGCAGCATGCAGAGCAGGATCCTCAGGTGGTAGAAACAGCAAAACCGTATTTGCTAATTTTAAGTTTATCTATTCTGCCTTTAATGATTTTTCAAACTTTCAAGCAGTTTGCCGAAGGGCTGGGTTTTACAAAACAAGCAATGTCCATAACGATATGGGGAAATGTGCTTAACGTACTTATTGCAGTAATTCTGGTAAAGGGAATGTTTGGCATTGAGCCCATGGGAGTTAAGGGAGTTGGAATCGCAACATTGATAGATCGTGTTTTAATGATGTTGGTTATGATAGGGTACGTACTGCGATCAGAGAATTTCAGGTTATACATTCATCATTTCTCCGTTAAGTTTGTTGATTTTTCAAAAATTGTAAAAGTGATAAGAATAGGATTGCCTGTGGCGATGCAGTATGTGTTCGAAATTGGGGCATTTGCCGCTGCCGCTTTAATGGCAGGTCATATTGGTGCAATTGAACAAGCTGCTCATCAAACTGCCATAACCCTGGCGGCAATGACCTATATGATGGCTGGTGGAATTGCATCGGCTGCAACTATTAAAGTCGGAAATAGTTTTGGAAATCAAAATTACAAAAGACTTCAGCGGTTTGCTTATGCGTCCTATCATTTGGTTATTATTTTCATGATGTTTTTTGCTGTAATTTTTATGCTCTTTAATCAATATTTACCTTACTTAATAACAAATGATGCAACTGTTGTAGCGCTGGCTGCACAATTATTGATAATTGCTGCTCTGTTCCAACTCTTTGATGGTACACAGGTGGTTGGATTAGGAACACTAAGAGGAATGGGAGATGTAAACATTCCTACTTTTATAACCTTTGTTGCGTATTGGCTTATTGGTTTGCCCGCGGCCTATGTTTTAGGAATTCATTTCGATGCCGGAGTAAAAGGAATTTGGTATGGTTTGACTTTGGGATTGCTAACATCATCTGCCTTACTGTATTTAAGATTCCGATATGTAATGAAGAAAAACCTGGTAAAATAAAATATTTCTTGATACTAAAAAAAATGCTAAATCATTTGATTTAGCATTTTAGTTTAAAATCTTTTAATTATTTATTAAAAGGGCCGTGATCAATTTATTTTAGAGCATAATTGATATAACCTCCATCTGCTATCAGCTCTGTTCCGGTAATAAAACTAGCATGGTCTGAAGCAAGAAATAATACTGTTTTCGCAATTTCCGATGGGTCTCCTAATCGCTGCATTGCAGTAGCACCTGCCAGAAATTCTTTCGCGTCTTCCGGTACCGCTTTATGAAGTCCCGGCGTAGAAACTGGACCAGGACTCAGAATGTTGACACGAATTTTTCTTCCTGCTAATTCATTTGCAGCTACCTGAGCAATTTTATTTAAAGCTCCTTTGGTAGCGGAATAGATACTGCTTCCTAAATTTGCTGCCGTTGCAACGGTTGACGAAGTAAATATTACTGATGAACCTTCTGCTAAGTGGGGAAGTAGCTTTTGAAGTGTAAAGAAATGGCCTTTAACATTGGTGTTAAACTGTGCGTCAAAGTCAGCTTCAGTTACTTCTTCGATTGAGGTAAATCTTGCTATTCCTGCATTTAGAAAAAGAGTGTCTAATTTATTTCCGGTTTCTGTAAAAGTTTTTTCCAACTCTGAAAGATCTGATAAATTGGCAGTATCAGCCACTATTGTTTTTAATTTTGGACTGCTAATTTCTGCAGCTGCATTTTCAAGGTTTTCGCTATTTCTTCCTGTGATCCAGACGTTGGCACCTGCTTTTATAAATTCTTTAGCTGTTGCTAATCCGATTCCTGTAGTCCCTCCTGTGATCAGAACATTTTTATTTGTGAAATTCATTTTATTATATTTTAAATTTATAATGGCAAAGCTAGTTCAGTTAAGTTTATTATTGTTACTTTGTAACTAAAAGTAACAGTAACATTTGAGTAACAAGGTAACGTATGAGTAACGAATGTCAGATTGAACACAAGAAAGAGATAATGGCAGTCCATGATACAATGGATATATTGAATGGGAAATGGAAAATTTCTATAATTTCATCCATCTGTTATCATAATAAAAGAAGATTTACAGATATTTTAAATGATGTAAACGGGATTTCCAATAAAATGTTAAGCAAAGAACTAAAGGACCTGGAAATTAATAAACTTATTAAACGCACAGTTCTCGACACGCAGCCTGTCACAATACATTATCAGCTGACGGAGTATGGATTGACATTAAAGACGATAATAAATGATCTTGCCGAATGGGGAATAAAACACCGAAAAGTAATTATTGACGGTTAGTAGAGCTGAAGAATGCTTAGATGTGGAATGCAATAATTCGCAGAAGATAGGGAAGGAGAGAGAAACCATTCTATACCCTGCACACCCAACAGTTTACAATTAATCTTTATATTTGGAAGATTAAACAAATAAAATGAGCGAAGAAACGAAACCGTATGCGGTAATAACTGGTGCCAGCAAAGGCATTGGAAAATCTATTGCTTATGAATTGGCCAAACAGGGTTATCCATTATTACTTGTAGCAAGAAGCGAAGCCGAATTAAAAGCATTATCTGATGAGCTGAAGGTTAAATACGGCATCAATGCGCCTTTTTTATCAATTGATCTTTCGGTAAATGATGCAGCACAAAAAGTAACCGATTGGATAAAAACGAATAACTATCCCGTTGGCTTTTTAGTGAACAATGCCGGTTATGGGGTGTGGGGCGATTTTAGTCAGTCTTCACTAACTGATCAGCTTGGCATGATGCAACTTAACATGAATGTGGTTGTAGAACTTTCATATTTATTGATACCCATACTTTCACAAGAAAAACAAGCCTACATTTTAAATATTTCAAGTACTGCAGCCTATCAGGCTGTACCAACGCTGGCTGTTTATTCGGCTACAAAGGCTTTTGTTTTATCGTTTACGCGCGCCTTGCGTTTTGAACTCGCCCAGAGTTCAATTTCAGTAACCTGCTTTAGTCCGGGTCCGGTTGATACCGGTTTTGCTTCAAGAGCCGGTCTAGATGCTTTTAGCAAAATGGCTGAAAAGTTTAATATGCAACCTGATGAAGTGGCAAAAATGGCAGTAAAAGCCATGTTCAACAAAAAATCAGAAGTTATTCCGGGGTTTACCAATATCATTTCGGTTTATGCCAATCGCGTACTACCAAAGGCTTTCATCGAAAAAACAGCCGCTGGGATTTATAAAATTTAATTTTTTTCAAAAAAAATAAAAAAAAATTCTTTGCAAATAAGAAATTATATTACATTTGTGTAAATGTCTACTAATTCTATAGAGTATATCTAATATGAGAAATGAGTTTAATTTTCCTAAAGATCGAATGCACGCCAACAACATGCGAATGTGTTGCTGTTGTTGCTGTTGCAAATCACTTTAGATAAAATTACAAACACTATTATTTCATTTATTAAATATATTATTATGGTATCTTCTTATAAAACTTTTGCCCTTACTGAGCAATTAACTGCTGAGCAAATCAACTTTTTTAACGAACATGGCTTCATCCATTTCAAAAAATTTATAAATCCGGAAACGGTTTCATCTATCATTGATGCCTCCAAACAAGTGGAGCAAAAATGGATTGACAATGACCTTCAAAAAGTAAATGGCGTTCCCATTAAATACGGAAAAGATTTAGATGGCTCTCCAATTGTACAACGTTTTGCTTTTATCAATCAGCATCATCAAACCTTAAGCGGACTTTTGCTTGATCCGAGATTCAATAGTTTATTGCCATTGGCAGGCGAGGGCTCGAGATTAGGTACTGAGGAAAAGGACGGAATGGTTTTCAATCATTATATCAATGGGCCGGAAAGTAAGTTTACCAAAATGGGTTGGCATACAGATGGTTTGAGAGATATTTTTTATGGTGGAAAATTAAACCCAATGCTTAATGTGGGGATTCATTTAAGTACTTTACAACCTGAAAACGGTGGTCTTAAAATCATTCCGGGAACTCACAAACAAAGTGTTTATCAAATGCTTTTTCGTAAAAAATACTTTTTAGATAATAAACCCGATCCACAGGAAGTTGCTATCACTCCGGAAGCTGGTGATTTAACCATTCACGATGGCCGTTTGTGGCACCGAGTGGCAGAATCGACTATCCGTGGTGAAGAAAGCAGAAGAAGGGTCATTTATGTTCCGATTATAGCCGGAAAATACGCTCCTAAAGATGAGAACAGTCCAACGGTTTTCTATCAACGTTTTGCAGGTATTGTTAAATAATTATGCTAATTGCTCTCGCATTTAGCTATCTGGTTAGATCAGGTAAGCTAAAAAGAACCAGCGATTTCTTTAAAAATACGCAAAGAAAAATAAAATTAAAAATTATAAAACTAGAACTGGTTTAAGGCTATCTGGCTTAATATTAGCTATAAATGGGGAAAGAAACACAGATTGAAGGGCATAGTGCAATTGTACAAAGAACATTTTCAGACCGTCAGCGAACTAATATTTTAAAAAGAGCAGAACAGTTAACGATTGTATTTTTGCTTCCAAAGGTACCTAAATTCATTTCGCCAAACGCACTCACTTTACTAGGGACATTGGGTTCTGGACTCGTTTTTTTAGCTTTTGTTTTAGGTACTTATTTCGCCAATTGGTATTTGCTTTTGGGTATTATCGGTTTGGCTATAAACTGGTTAGGCGATTCTTTAGATGGAAGATTGGCGTATTACAGAAATGTTCCGCGCCGTTGGTATGGTTTTGCACTCGATATTATTGCCGATTGGATTGGTATTGTACTTATAGGCTTTGGCTACTACATTTATGCTAAAAATGGCACACAAATAGTAGCCTTTGCCTTTGTTGCCTTGTATGGCTGGTCGATCATCATCAGTCAGTTGCGCTACAAAATTACTAATGAATACAGTATAGATTCTGGCGCTGTTGGTCCAACAGAACTTCGGTTTATTATTGCATTCATTTTAATTATCGAAGTTTTATTTCCCGGATCAATTAAATATTTGGCTGGTTTAATCACCATTATATTGCTTGTAATTAATATTATAGACAGCTTAAAGCTTTTAAGATTGGGTGATTTAAAAGATAAAAACCACAATTGATAAATAACAATTTTTATAATGTCGTATTTTGAAATTAAAATAGCTTAAATAACAAATTGATTTCAATTCCTTATCTGCAATATTGGGACTTTTGACTTTAGAACTTTTAAACTTTCGACTTACTTATGTTCAGTAAAAAATCCACTATCACTTTTCTACAGGCACAAGTTGCGGCTTTTTTAGGCGGCATTACCGATTATGGCTTGATGATTTTATTGACAGAAGTATTCAAATTGCATTTTACCTTTTCTATTTTAATCTCCGGAACCGTTGGCGCCATTATCAATTTCAGCATCAATCGATTTTGGGTATTTAAAAATCAATCGGGTTATAGCAGTCCCATCAACAGTCAGCTTTTTAAATTTGCGTTGGTGGTTTTGGGAAGCATTTCCTTAAAATCATTTGGCACGCTTCTTTTACAAAAATCATTTCAAATCGATTACAGAATCGGAAGATTAATCACGGATAGTTTTGTTTCTTATGGCTTTAATTATCCACTGATTAGATATTGGGTTTTTAAGGTCAACGAAAAACAGAATGTAATAGAATCAAATTAATTCGTGCAGCTTAAAAAAAGTAATTTAACACATAGAACATAGGTTGTAGATTCATAAAAAGAATATAAAAAAGAAACTAGTTTCTTAACACATAGTTCCGAAGCCAAATGTCATGAGTTAAGGGAATAACTTAAAACTATTTAACGATTTAAGCAAGAAAGTAATTAGAGAAATCCGTTTTTATCAGCGTTTTCGCTTTAGCGAATCAGTAAAATCAGCGTCTAATTTTGACGCGGATAAAACAGATTTACTTCGTAAAAATGCGGATAAAAACGGATTTAATTTACAATAATTTTATTTTCGAAAAGCTTAAACTCAGTTTCTAACACATAGCCAACTATGTTTTTTGTAAACAAGTGAAACGCCTTTTTTAAGCGCCTCAAATCTATGTTTCTATGTGTTTAAATCATTACACCCAATGTTATATAAAAAAATTCGTTTATGAATAAATTACCCTTTAAATATTTAAAAAAAGCACTAATCGTTGTAACGTTCTTAGTCAATATAATTTCCGGAAATCTATTAGCACAATCCAAAAATCCATCGCCATTACATTTTCCAACGCCGAAAAATATAGATAATATGCTATTTTATATTCAGCGTGACCCCAATACAAACACTGCTATTTATGCTATAAACTACCAGGAAAATGGAAAAATAGACAAAAGCAATCCTATAAAAGCCTATTGGATTCGATATGCTGAGCAAGGAGAAAAAAAAGATCTTAATTATTTACAACGCAAATTTGCCTACGGAATAGAAAGTAAATCCTTAAATAACGACGAGTTTGAGTTTCAATTTGTATCGTATAAAAAGTTACCCTTAACTTTGAAAAAGATAGAGTCAGATCAAAAATATCATGTTTTTGTAAATGTAAATCAGAAAAAAATTCAGGTAGAAAAAATATTTGTGCGCATTGAAGGCGGTTCTTATTGGTTACCCAATGTAAAGTATGCCGAAGTTACCGGAATTGATGCTTCTTCGAATAAAGTAATTACGGAAAGGATGTTGTTAAAATAAAATATTTATACTAGGATGTGCCAAATTTTAACCTTTCAAATTTGATACTAATACAAACCGGCCGAATAAAATCAACAGGTTTGTATTTGTAAAGATTTTATTTTATGTTTTGTATACAAGCGGATTTACCATTCACCATTACATCAACCAGTCCTAAATTTTCATTAAAAGTTGTTCTGACATAACTACCCTTAACGAGAACAACGGCACCATAAATTTTTCCACTTTTTTCTGATACAAAATTAAATACTACCCTTTTGTTATCGGGACTAATACTCAGTTCGTAACTTGTAAATTCTGTGTTTTTTATAGCAAATTCCTGTTTGGTATCAATTATTTTATCACCGACGTAAAAATTGACTACCTTATCACTTAAGCTTATATCAGGATAATATTCATTAACTTTTTTTAGCAAATCATATTGTGCCGCGCTTGCATTCTCATTTTTTGATGTAATGTTTTGTGAAAATGAAGCTATTGAAAACATAAAACCTAGAATTAAAATGTACTTTTTCATAATGCTGATTTTTAATTAGTAAAAACTGGTTTAAATTATGAAGCAATTTACGAATATTATTTTTATAATCAACTATATGACAGATTGTTATGGTTTGTTTCGGTGATGTAAAAAATGTTCTCCGTTAGCGCTATTATTCATAAAAAGACTAATACCCAGCTCTCCGAAGTCTTTCTCATGAAAAGCTGCGCAAATGTCTCTGACTTTGCGCAATTTTTTTATTCCTTGAAAATTATAAACCTGATAAAAGTCTCCTGACTTTTTACGGTTAGTTCTTATTGTTTTTTCACATTCAGAAGAAATATTCTAAAAAAATTAGTTTAAAGTCAGAGACTTTATGAAATCTCTATTCTTTAATTATATTTTGTTAAAATTGCAAAGTCACAGACATTTGCACAGCGTAAAAAGAACACTTCGGAGAACGAGGAGATTGATGCTTCTTCAAATAAAATAATTACGGCAAGGATGTTATTGGAATAGGACTATAAACTTGGATAATGTTTTCTTATCTGCCAGAAATTCTAGTGCTGGTAAAAGACTTGTACTTTAAAAGGTTGTTCCTTAAAAATTAATGTTTATAGCAGGGTTGTCTGTAAAGAACGTAATCCTTATAAAATCTCCAATTTCAATTTTATCATATTCCTTTTTCTCAATTGAAATGTTCTTGTATTTCCCTTCAATCTGCGAATAAATTGCTATTTCATAAGTGAGCGTGTCAGATTCATAGCCTTCATTGGTTACAATCTCTTTTTTCACAACTTTCACATTTCCTTCTACCTTTTTTTGCAATAGTAATCCCTGTTTTTCTTCTCTGGTTTTAACCATTGCTTTGATGGTAGTAAAAGTCCAAAAGCCAAAAATTATTAACACCATCAGAAATGCAAATCCTTTATGTCTGAAATTAAATTAATATTTGCTTTAATCTTGAAAATTAAGCTTAATTTTTATAGAATTTCAATTGAACGTTACATAATTTTCATACGGCTCATATTATAATACTATTGTATCATTTACATACTGTAATTATAGTATATTTAACCTTTAATACTAATAAAATATAAAATGCAAGAAGGTACAGTAAAATTTTATAATGAAGAAAAAGGCTTTGGTTTTATAACGCCAAAAAATGGAGGAAGTGAAATATTTGTCCATGCTACAGGTTTGACAGAAAGTATTCGTGAAAACGATCAGGTACGCTATGAAGTTGCTGATGGAAAAAAAGGCCCTAATGCAGTAAATGTAGTAGTGATTTAATATATTACACTGATGAAAAATTATAAATAACACCTGTCAACGGCAGCTGTTTTTCAATATCTCTTTTCAGTTTTAATTTCTGCAATAACAGATGTGAAATTATGGACTGAAATGAAAATTTAGAGTTGTCTTTAACTACGTCAGCTCACCATTTATTATTTTATTTTTAATACAGCATTTCTCATTTTTTCGATTTTTAAAATGTTATATTTGTTAAGAGAAAATCACAAAACTTATACCACATGCAAAACAATTTCCTATCGGGTTTAAAAGAACACGAAAATAGCTTACTAACAATATGGTCACAACTTCTAATAGAGAGTGGATCAGATGATGGCGCAGTAGAAGAAGAAGAATCTAAAGAATTTGCTTCTCTATTTTTAAGTGCATTAGCATCATTGAATGGCAAATTTCAGGATTCACCAGAATTTGAAAAAGTAGAGGATTTAATTGTTGGTATTTCATCTTCAAGAGGAAAACGAGGATTTTCTCCAAGGGAAAATGCTCAATATTTGACGACTTTCAAACAAGCATCTTCACAAATCCTTTCAAAACTGATAAAAGATTCAGAAGAATTATATCAGGCAAATTTACAATTGAATGAGATTCTTGACAATATGACTATTATGACTTTCGAAGCCTACATGAGAGGAAGAGAAGATGTAATATCAAGACAGGTAGATGAAATCAGCGAAATTTCGACTCCCGTTATTACCGTATGGGATGGTATAGTTGCTTTACCGATTATTGGAACTTTGGATAGTTCAAGAACGCAGATTGTAATGGAAAATTTGCTACAGCAGATTGTAGATACTGGAAGCTCTATTGCTATTCTTGATATTTCTGGTGTTCCTGCAGTTGATTCGTTGGTAGCACAGCATCTTATTAAAACTGTAAGTGCTACACGATTAATGGGAGCAGAATGTATTATTAGCGGTATTCGTCCTGAAATTGCACAGACAGTTGTGCATTTAGGTATTGATCTTACCGGTATTATAACTAAGGCCACCCTTGCAAGTGCTCTTAAAACAGCATTTGATATGCTGCAGCTTACTGTTGTTAAAAGAAAATTAGTTTAAGATTTTATAATCGATATGGAGAGAATTCCTATACTAAAAATGGGTGATTTTCTGCTTGTTACTATACAAGTAGATTTGTACGACCAACTTGCAGAAAATCTTGAATCGGATTTAATTAACACGATAAGCAAGCACAGTTCAAAAGGAGTGTTAATTGATATATCAGCGGTTTCTATAATCGACTCTTTTATGGGGCGGATTCTAGGAAACATCGCTGTGATGTCTAAAATAATGGATGCACAAACAGTAGTTGTAGGAATGCAGCCTGCTGTTGCTATTACACTTGTTGAACTTGGATTGTCCTTAAACGGAGTTATAAGTGCCCTTAATGTTGAAAGAGGTATGGATCTACTGCGCTCAAAAATGCACACTAGCGATAATGAAGAGCAGGATTATGACGACGATAACGAATAGTAAAGAAGAAGCCCTAATTATAAGAGAACAAGATGTGGTGCCGTTACGCAACCGCGTAAAAGAGTATGGGGTAAAAATTGGCATGAGCATTTTGAATCAAACCAAATTAATAACGGCAACAAGTGAACTTGTTCGTAATCTTCTGAAATATGGAGGAGGCGGTAAAGTCATCATTGAATCGGTCAGTAATGGTCGTGATAATGGAGTACGTGTAACTTTTATTGATAACGGACCGGGAATAGCAGATATAACATTGGCTATGAAAGATGGATACAGTACCGGTAAAAGCTTAGGATTAGGACTTCCAGGTACTAAAAGACTCGTCAATGAATTTGATATTAAAACAGAACTAGGGAACGGAACCACCGTTACTATAACAAAATGGAAAAATGGATAATACGTTTTCCAGCTATAAAATTGACGATCGCAGTCTGATTGCTTTTATAAAAAGAGAAATACACAACCTCGCACTTCACATAGGATTTACACCGCACAGAGCCGCTGAGACCGATATTATTGTGGCAGAATTAACTTCTAACCTGATCAAATATGCAAATGGAGGAGAACTGTTGTATCGTGCTAATTTAGAAGGCGACCTTAAAATAATCGAAATTTATTGTCTTGATAAAGGGGTGGGTTTTGAAAATTTAGCCAAAATAATGCATGATGGCTATTCTTCATCCAACACACTTGGACATGGATTGGGTTCAATTAAGAGATTAAGCAATGATTTTCAGATTTATTCCATGAAAAATTGGGGATGTGTGCAACATATCAAAATAGCTGAAAAGTCCGATATTTTATTGCCTTGTTTGCAGAGTGGTTTAAATTACGCTGCAATTGCAGTTAACTATCCGGGTGAAAAATTTTGTGGAGACGGTTATCATATTAAATCATCAAAAAAAGGTTTTCAAATATTTTTAGGCGATGGATTAGGACATGGTGAAAATGCAAATGAAGCCGTACAATTGGCCATTAAAGCCTTTAAACAGTCGATAGAAACAGAACCTTCAGAAATACTGAGAGACATTCATGCAAAAGTAAAAAAGAGCAGGGGACTTGTAGGTACAATAGCAGCTGTAGATTATAAGTCGGAATTATGGAATATCTGTGGTATTGGCAACATAAGTACACGTGTTTATGACGGACTCGACAATAAAACCTATACTCCTTACAACGGAATTATTGGTCATAATATTCCGCGTACCTTAAATAATACAATTGTTCCTTACAAAAAGCATCAAATTATTGTCATGCACAGTGATGGATTGCGCACCAGATGGAATCTAAATGAGATGACTTCAATAGTAAAACAACATTCAGGTATAATAGCCTCTGCAATCCTTAAAGAAAATATAAGAGGTACAGATGATGCATCAATTCTTGTAGGTAAAATAATGTAAGTGCCATGAAAGAGATTATAAAAATAAATCTTGATAACGAAATGGACCTCATATTGGCTCACAAACGATGCATGAAAATTGCCGAAATGTGTGGCATGCCTTCATCGTTCCAAACCAGATTTTCGACAGCCGTGTCTGAAATTGCAAGATGTTCCATCGCGAAAGGTAAAAATTCGCTACTGGTACTTTGTATCAATACGATCAAGCCAACACAAAAACAAATTGAAGCCATAATTACAGATAGTGTCGATTTAAAAAGTTGTAGCCCTGAGGCCTTTAATTATGCATCTAAAATTTCCGGGGATATTGAATACAGTTTTAAAGGCAATCAGTCAACTACCAGAATAATTCAGCCTGTCGCTTCACCGGGGCTTCTTTCAGAAACGAAAATAAAATCGCTTATTGATTATTTTAAGTTTGAGCCGCCATTGTCACCGTATGATGAGATCAGGAAAAAAAACATTGAATTGATTGCAATTTCAGAAAAGTTAACTGAAAGCGAAAATAGATATAGAAAATTAGCCAATACAATTCCGATTTTGATTTGTGAGGTCAATGAACGTAATAAAGTACTTCTCTATAATGAATCGTTATTGCATTATTTAAAAGTTCCACCTCCAACATTTGAAAGGAAAAATTTAATCAATTTTATTCATCCTGATGATATTAATGTAATTTTAGATGGCTGGGAAAAAGCAAAATTAACCCGATCTTCTTTTTCAGGAGAAGTCCGAATTAAAGACAGTGCACTATTCGTTTGGCATCTTGTTACCATGATTCCGAATAAATCTGAAGACGGTTCCTTTAACAGCTGGCTTGTTTATTTTATAAATATCAATGCACAAAAAATGATCGTTGAAGCACTGAAAGATAATTCGGAACTGAAAATGATTCAGCGTGAATTAGAAAGCGCCAATTCTAAATTACTTTTTAAAAATAAAGAGCTGGAGCAGTTTGCTTATGTTGCAAGTCACGACTTACAAGAACCACTTCGCAAAATTATGATTATGCTTTCCCGCGCTGGCGAACAATTATCAGATGAGCAAAAGAAGCAATTTTATTTTGACCGAATGACGTTATCAGCGACACGATTGTCAGAGTTAATTACTGATGTTTTGAATTATTCAAGAATAGACAACAGCAAACAAATTTTTGAAGAAGTAGACCTTAATGAAATTACTTCTGAAATTTTAGGTGATTTGAGCATGATTATCGATGAAAAAAATGCTGTAATTACTATTGAACCGTTACCGAGAGTTTTAGGACTACATACTCAGTTGCGCCAATTATTTTACAACCTTGTAAATAATGCGCTTAAATTTAATACTACAGTCCCTCTAGTTACTATTTCTGCAGAAATTGTGCCTGACGGCAACAATGAATTAGCTTTGTCCGGTAATTACCATATTATATCTATTTCAGATAATGGTATTGGTATTGAAAATCAATATTCAAACCGAATCTTTAATATGTTTCAGCGCTTGCATGAAAGAGACCAATATGGTGGTAACGGAATAGGTCTTGCCCTTTGCCGACGTATCATTGAAAACCATAATGGATTTATTAATTTTACAAGTACGCCTGGGAAAGGAACTATTTTTTGGATTTACTTACCAAAAAAACAATGATTAATTTTATTTAAAAAATAAAAGCCATCAGATTTTTCCAAAATGAGAGATATGATAAAAAATATTGTGGAATATTGGCAGAATTGTGTTTCACCAAATTACATAAAATAATTATATTTTAAAAGATAGCCCAATTTCAGCGAACTTTTTAGGATGCGCATTCATAAGACTTGTGCCGGCCATAAAGTCGAGCTGAAGATTTTTACTCAGCAAATAAAGTACACCGGCATCTGCATTGTTTTCGGCGTGCTCATGTGAAACAGCGAATCCATAAGTTTCGATAAATACTTTACACTTTTTGCTTACTGCGTGGTCAACGGAAAGGGTGTAAATATATTCAGGACTTGCATTTTCAGCGAGCCATTCAATACCCATATTATAACTTACATGCGTTTTTTTCGATAATTCATGCTGAAATAGGACTCTTATTTCGGGACTATAATTTTGTTCCTGCAAACTGTTATCGGCCATCCATGGAATACTTAATCTTCCTAATACTGCAATGTCAGGAGCTAAACCTTTATGATCAATTACATGATATTTAAAGCCGAAAGTCACTGGCTTTATTCCATATAAGTTTTCTGATTCATCATTGCTAATTTTAAAGGCCGTTTCCATACGAATTTCAGCATTTTTAAATAGCCCGTATCGCAGCACTACTTCGGGCATTTCGTAGATTTTTTCGTCACCATTCTTTTCGTATGAAATACCATTTTCCATCTGTAAATGTTTGGCAGAAATTGTGCTGGTACTTTCTGTTTCGGTAGGACGATCCGTCTGAATCTGTTGGGCTTGCACAAAATAGGGCGCACTAAGCAGAACGGATAATATAATAAGGTGAATTAATTTCATTTTTATCTGTATATGAGCTGACCAAAAATAGATAAGTTTTAATAGTTGTAAATTATACAATTATTGCAAATTTTTACACAATTTAGTTTTGCTAGTAGGTTGATTTATAAATGTTTAAATGTTGCAACAATGCTCTATAATTGTATAAGAAAAGTGAAATACAGCAGTAGTACATTTGAAAAACAAATTTTAAAAAAACTTATCATGAAAGATTCAAATACAAAGACATCAGTAAAAAAAACAACTGCTGCTAAAAGCACTGCAACATCAAAAAATGCTGCAACATCTTCTAAATCATCAGACAGCAAAACTACTTCCCCTAAAGGAACTGTAAAACCTAAAGCATCTGCTGCAGAAGGATTGAGAGATTTATTTGTAGATTCATTAAAAGATATCTACTGGGCAGAAAAAGCATTGGTAAAAGCGCTTCCAAAAATGGCTAAAAATGCTACTTCTCAAAATCTGATTGATGCAATTAATGATCACTTAGAAGTTACGAAGGGACAGGTTACCCGACTAGAGGAAGTATTTGCTTCAGTTGGAGAAAAGGCAGCAGCGAAAAAATGTGACGCCATGGATGGACTTATTAAAGAAGGTGAAGGTATTTTGGAAGAAACGGAACCAGGTGCAGTTCGTGACGCAGGAATTATAGCTGCTTCGCAAAAAATCGAACACTATGAAATTGCAACTTACGGAACCTTGGCTTCGTTTGCAAAAACTCTTGGGGAAGACGAGGCTGTTTCATTATTGGTTCAGACTTTGAACGAAGAAAAAGAAGCAGATGTTACTTTAACAGAAGCTGCTTACAATACTATTAATTTTGATGCCACAGAAGGCGATAAATAGTAATTTTAATACATATATAAGAGCCTGTACTTTTTAGGAGTGCAGGCTTTTTTACTTGATAAAATTTTGCTTTAAATAATTTATTATTTTTCCTAATTGTGATTTATATATAAGAATTGACAATCATCCTGTAAAATTAATAGCTTAAATAAGAGTTACTTAGCTTTCTATTAATTGTAAAAAATCAAATTATGAAAGCAGCAGTTATTCACGGACCTGGTTCCGTTAAATACGATACAGTAGAAGATCCAAAAATCAGCGCTCAGGATGATATCATCCTTAAAGTAACTTCGACGGCCATATGCGGATCGGATCTGCACATTTATTCGGGAGCGATGCCGACATCTCCAATGGTATTGGGACACGAATTCATGGGGATAGTAGAGGAAACGGGATCAGCCGTTACACATCTTAAAAGGGGAGACCGTGTGGTGGTTCCTTTTCCCATAGCTTGTGGTAATTGTTTTTTCTGTAACCATGACGTACCTGGAAACTGCGAGCACAGCAACCCGGAGCATTATGGACCAGAAGGCGGAATCCTGACGGAAAAAGGAGGGGCGCTTTTTGGTTATACCGATTTGTATGGAGGATACGACGGAGGACAGGCGCAGTATGTAAGAGTTCCTTATGCCAATTACGGACCACGGGTAGTCCCTGAAAACCTGACCGATGAACAGGTACTTTTCCTGACCGATATTTTTCCAACAGGATATACCGGTGTGGACTGGGGAGAAGTCAAAGGAGGGGAGACAGTTGCTATCTTCGGTTCGGGACCTGTTGGAATAATGGCTGCTAAAAGTGCCTGGCTTAGAGGTGCAGCGCAGGTAATTGTGGTCGATACACTTCAATACCGCCTGGATAAAGCAAGAGTTTCCACTGGATCAACTACCATATTGTGGGAAGATCCCAAAGATGTGGTCGAGCATATCAGGTCACTTACCAACGGACGTGGCGCCGACGTGTGCATTGATGCTGTGGGATTTGAACCAGAAAGAAGCATCACGGACAAAATAAAAGCGACAATTAATTTTGAAAAAGGTTCGATTAAAGTTTTAGAAGCCTGTATGAGCGCAGTTCGACGAAGCGGTATCGTCTCTGTACTTGGTGTATATCCGGTGAATTATGATAATTTTCCCCTTGGTCAGTTTTTTGATAAAGGGATTATACTAAAAGGAGGACAGGCCCCGGCGCACAAACATATCGATAAACTTTTGGAATATGTGGTTCAGGGAAAAGTGCAGCTGGATGATATTATTACGCACAGACTGCCTTTATCTGAGATTTCACATGCCTACGAAATCTTTAATAAAAAAGAAGATGGCTGTGTGAAAGTAGTTCTGGATCCCTGGAAATAATTTACCTCATCTTTATAAAATATCAACTATAAAATCTGCATGCGAGTGCAGATTTTTTTATGCTAAAATGAATTCAGATACAACTATTATTTAAGGCATCATCAGGAACACAGAGACTGAAATAATATAATAAAGCTATTTAATGTTATAAATCTGATCATCACTTCCTTACTAATTTTATGTAATAAAAGAATCCAATTGATCTACATAGATAGATTCAGTGCGGTCTTAAATTATTACTAACGCTAATTTTAAAATTATGTTTAAGGAAGGACAAAATGTACAGCAGGAATTTGGTAATCAGGTGATGAAAATTATTGGATTTGAGCCTGAACTCATAGAAAATGTCATAACACAATGGGAAGATGAAGAGGGAACCATTGTGACAGGAAAATTCATGGAGTCGTAGCTTCATCGTGCAGAGGAGTAATCAATGGCAGGTTTACCTGTAACTTTTCTACCATAAGGAAAAAAAGTTGTTATACGGACTCATCTATAAGATTTATGCAAACAAACTTTGACTGTCTTAAAAAGTCATGATTACAGAACTGTATTATAAATAGTACAAGTGGTAATTTTAAACAAGACTGTCATTGTGGCGATGGCAGAAACGCGCAACCACATTAAATCAAAGAAAATAAAACCTCATGATGTGGGTCTTGTCGTTATCGATCAACCCTATAATAATTCATTCAGAAAAACAGCTCTCCAAAGTCTTTCTTATGAAAAGCTGTGCAATCCCGAAAGCTTTCAGGATTGCGTAGCATAAAGAAGACTACTTCTGGGAGCTGGGTATCGTCGGAAAACGTAGTCTAAAAAACTATTAGTTAACTTCTTTATAGTAAAACCGCCTTCGCTTTTTGTGGCAAAAAAGGTATTAACTTCCATGCCACTGCTATTATCAAAACATTACAGAAGCAACATTTCACTCGATCAGGTTAAAAAAAGATAATATTTGAATCTTCTATTCAATATTCGTTGTTGAAAATGTAGTAACTCCAGTTTAAAGATCTTAAACAAATTAATAATTTATTAAAGTAAATGGATTGTTAATAGTAATAATAGGTAATGTTAAAAATGCCATAACTTGATTTGTAATATTAAATTGTTTTTTTGATATAAAAATTACTTATGGAAAATAAAAATGATTTAGGTAGAAGAAGGTTTCTTAGAAATTCTTTATTGGTTGCAGGTGGAGTTTTCATCGCCCCACTTATTGAAAGCTGCAGTGATGATGATAAAACAGATAACAGCGGTGCGCCAGATGGAATGAAGAATGAAGGCTTCGAGACAGGAGTAGCCAGTTTTGACCCTACTGAAACAGGAGTTATTATCTGGACAAGATATTCAGCAGGTTCAGATGCTGAAATTACCTGGGAGCTAAGTAAAGATGCCGCATTTTCTGAAGTAACAAGAAAAGGGCAGGCTGCAGCATCTTCTACAAATGATTTTACAATAGCAGTAGATGTTCAGAATATTCCTTCTAATACAAAATATTATTATAGATTTTATAATGCCAAAACCAAACAAGTAACTGTTACGGGAGAAACACGCACACTGCCGTCTAAAAAAGATATTGTAAATGATGTAAAAATGGCTGTTGTTTCCTGTTCTAATTTTCCTGCAGGACTTTTTAATGTGTATGGAGCGATTGCTTCTTCGGATGTCGATGTAGTGGTGCATCTAGGAGATTATATTTACGAATACGCGCCGGGACAATATGGAACAAATCCTTTTACTAACCCGCTGGGCAGAGAACATAAACCAGCGAGGGAGATTATTAACCTCAGTGATTACAGAGAACGATACAGACAATATAGAGGAGATAAAAATCTTCAGCTTCTGCATCAAAAAAAACCTTTTATATGTGTTTGGGATGACCATGAGTTTGCTAATGATACTTATAAATCCGGTGCAGAAAACCATCAGCCGGCCGAAGGAGATTTTCAGATGAGAAAAATGGCCGCTTTTCAAGCATACAGCGAATATATCCCGCTTAAAACGGGAAAAGATCTTAGAATTTACAGAAGTTTCAATTTTGGTAATATTCTTTCGCTTTACATGATGGATACCAGAGTTATTGCGAGAGATAAGCAGATGAGTTATTCTGATTATATTGATAATGTCGGAAATTTTGACCAGACAAAATTTAAAACGGATTTGTTAAGCACAAGCAGAAAATTAATTGGAAGTGAACAAATGGCATGGCTAGGTTCACAGATCAATGCAGATAGCGCTAAATGGAAAGTATTAGGCCAGCAGATCCTGATGACAAAAATGCTTATTCCAGCAGAGCTACTGCTGCTTTTGAACCAGGTTTTAGCAGAAGTGGATCATTTTGGAAGTGCCCAGCCAGCGACCATGCAGGCTCTTATTAGTGCAATCTCTGCACTTGTTGTTATTAAAATGAGACATAAACAAGGTGATCCTTCTTTAACTGCTCAGGAAATTGCGAGAGTTACGACAACTTTGCCATATAATCTGGATGCCTGGGATGGTTATTTTGCAGAAAGGGAACAATTGTATGCGATGCTTTCCGGAAAAAATGTTGTTGTTTTAGCTGGAGACACTCATAATGCATGGATGGGTAAACTTACCGATATGAAGGGAAATTTTATTGGAACTGAAATAGCTTGCAGTTCTGTTTCATCACCAGGATTGGAAGCTTATCTTGGAATTAGCTCAGACCCTTCAAAAGCGGTAGAATTAGCACAAGCATTTACAGTACTGATCGATGATTTAGAATATGCAAATTTATATAAGCGCGGATATACATATCTTAAATTTACGACATCTGGTTCTGAAGCCGAATGGCGTTTTGTAGACAGTGTAACAACCGAAACAACCAATACTATTACAGAAAAAAAATATACTATAGCATAGTTTATTTTTTTTATTCGGCACTGACTGAAATTTTTTCGGTAATGCAAATAAATAAATTGAAATTATAAATTAAATCGGGGCAGGAGAAATCTAGTTCCGATTTTTTATACCCCAGATCTCCGAAGTGTTCTGATGAAAGCTGCTGCAAATGTCTCTGACTTGCGCAATTCTTTTGTTTTTTAGAATTATAAACCTGATAAAAGTCTCCTGACTTTTAACTGTACACACTATTCACCGACATGTGCGATAATGCAACTGATAAGTAAAGAAATGAGAGATTATGTTTTGACGTTTCTGAATGATTGAAAAACAGGAATAAAAAACTGATAATTGAACTACTATTAAACTTTTATCTATCACGTTTGAAATCTGTCATCAAAAAAAAAAACAATAAAAAAACCTATTTTATTACAAAATAGGTTTTTTTTATTTTTTATAAGTAGTGAACACGAAGTTCTGAATTTCACGAAGCTTACATATTAATTCATAACCATTTCAGTATCCTCTGTGTTTGTATTGGGTAGTGAATTTTCACTTGGCTCATCCCAATGTCCCCAATCTCCTTTATACGGAGTGCGGTAGGCTACATCGCAATTATTTTCACCGTAAGCCATAACCTCATACGGACATTTTTTAATTTTCTGAGTTTGAATATTTAAGTTTTCCATGGCAGCTTTTATTTTTCGTAAAGATAGTAGCAACTTAAATCTGTTTGTTATACTTAAAGGGTTGATAGTTATGTAATTCCCATTAGTGTATTAAATATCAGTGGCGTATGATCCGAATAATAACGATCTTTTTCTTTATAAGCAGCCACATTTTAATATTGAGTTACTATGCTTTAGTAGAAGAAGCTTTTTTTCAAAATGTTTTCCCAATTAAACCCAAACTGATTTATTTCCAAAACTGACCTATAGAATAATTCGTTGTCATGATGTAATGGAAAACTATAAAAACTAATGCTTTCTTTTGAGATAAAGTGATGCTGATTGGCTCATTGTAATTAATGAAGCTCCAAGTATAACAATATCTTTTAGTACTAATCGTCCACGTCCGGATAAATAAGGAAATCCATATTGTTGATCTGTCAAATGCGGCACCCAACTTTCAGGAGTTGTCACTAAAAATGAAAGGGTACCAATCGTAAGGATAAACACCAGTATACTTCCAAACATACTTGCCAGAGGAGCCCAATTATGAATGGCAACCAGAAAAGCAATACCAATTAATAAAATTCCTAAGCCATTTGCAAAGCCATACGTATTGTTTTGAATGTTCCATTCGTGATTTTCGGCAATTAATTCACCTTCCTTATTGCTGTATTGTTTATACTCAGCTGGATTATCATAAAAAAAAGACATAAAAGGGCTGTTTGCTACAAAAGGAACTATTCCATCAGCTTCATAAGTAAAGAATTTAAGTCCGCCAATCCATAAAAAAACGATTACGATACCAGCACGTACGGCATTTTTTCCCAGCTTATCAAGATTTGCTATTGTGTTTAAAAGAGAATTTTTCATTGCTTTGTTTTTAAATTTTAGTTATAATTAACAAGGCAAATTTAGATCTGAAATAAGAATTAGGAAATGGATAAAAAACGCTATTCCTTAGACAAATCTGCCACAATAGAGATACCAGTTGTTTTCCGGAAGGTCTGAGGAGAAACTTTTGTCATTTTTTTAAATACTCTGCTAAAATAGTATTCATCCTGAAATTTTAATGCATAGGCGATTTCTTTAATACTAAAGCGGGTAAGATGAAGCTGTTTTTTTGCCTCTAAAATTAATCTTTCCTGAATCATTTGTGTCGGCGTCTTATTGAAGCGTCTGCCACATTGCTTAGTGAAATTATTAGCTGTCATTGACAATATTGAAGCGTAATCACCAGGTTTGTGAAGGGATAAGAAATTTTCCTCGAGCAGTATTTTGAACTGGTCCATCTTCTCATCTTTTTGTAGATTTTGTTTTTCACTGGTTGTTTTCAGACTACTTGATTTGGCAAGTACAAGCTGAAGATAGGAACGCAATACAATTTCTGAAGGCACTGGTTCTTTAATTTCATCAATAATCTGATCGAATAATTGACAGTATAATACATGCTGTTCAGTAGTTAATTTTATTGAAGGCTCAACGTAAATATTGTTAAACAATAAACCGTTGCAGGCAACTTCTTTTCTATGGTATTCAATGCAATAAAAGTCACCGTGAAATTGTAATGTAGTGTATTTCAGTGGACTAATTTCTTTGATGGATATGGACTGTTGTGGTGTTGAAAACAATATTGCTGGGGCCTTAAAAGAAAAAGAAGCAAAATCTGCCTGATAAATTCCTTCTCCTTTGCTGATTAGTAAAACAGTATATTCACTAAATTGTACGGTTATATCTAAAAATGAATTGTTTTCAGATTTTTCTACTCCTAAAAGTAAGGTTTTATTTTCTGAAAATACTTTGTTCATGTTGTAGGGAGTTGAATTATATGATAGTAAATTTAGAAAATGAATTCTGGTTATTCAAAATTATTACTACACTTAAGAATCAAATATCGGAATTATATATGATGGTAGAACAATAGAGACCTTTTGTAAAATGCTTGTAATCAAACACGTAACTGAATGTTTCATATTGCACTATTTATGTTGCATTTTATAATATGCTACAACGTTTAAATCGAATTAAATTAATTTTCTTACATTTTTATTTACTTTGTAGATGAATCAATATAATTTTCATTTTCAAAAATTTTTTATTTTACTATCTGCACAATTTCTATAAATCTTCGCTGTAAAATCATACTATGCCATATTACCTGATTATTATAAAAATTATTTTTTGTTGAAGGGATGTGACGCCTGAAACAAACAGTTTTCAATCAATGCCCCAAATAAATAGCAACTCTTACTGGAAAATTACATTAACGGAACAAATCCGTGCAGGTGATTTCTGGAATTAATTTGATAAGTATCCAAGAATATAAATACTAATATATAATGTCATGAGAAAACTCTACTTTATGTTTTTGGCTTTTTTTTTGTTTTTTGTCAGTACTGCAAAAGGAGCTACTTATTATTGGGTAGGAGGTACGGGAAACTGGAATGTAATAAGTAACTGGGCGACCACTAGTGGCGGTACAGTTCATTATACCAGTATTCCTTCCTCTACTGATGATGTAATATTTGATAGTAATGCTAATTATCAGGTTACAATTTCAGCTGGCGCTTGCCATAATATGAGATGGATTGGGACAGGAGCAGCCCGAATGGTTCTTTCAGGCAAGTTAGATATTTCAGGTTCCTTAGAATTGCAATCAGGGATGCAAATGTATGCTAGTGCAAGTAATACCTCAATCTCCCTTACCTTTTCTGCTACCACAACAGGCAATACTATTAAAACTAATGGAGTGGTTATAGGCAATGGTAGCGGTGCTGCTTTTGGGGTGGGTGTAATTTTTAAAGGCATTGGTGGAGGATGGATATTGAACGATGATTACATTACCACGAAGGGTGCTGCAATAACGCTTACTGCCGGAAGTTTAAACTTTGGAGGTAAAATGGTTTCTATAGATACATTTACCGATGGAGGTACTCCTAATACTTTAGTACATGCTTTGAATATTGCCGGCTCTAACATTACCTTGTTTGCAACAACCATTCCTGGAGGAGGAACTATTACAAACAGCGGTTGGAATTATAGTTCTGCAAGTGGGTTAACTTTGTCCGCAGCGATGTCGATGGGTTCTACCATTACAATTAATAACTTTACAAGTACCGGTGTTGTCACAAAAATAAATGATTTTTACAATGATATAATTTTGCTAAAAGGAGCAACAACTGTCAATAGTATTGGTACTGGTGAAACTTCATTCAACCATTTTACGACTTATGATGATACTTTTTTTAGTGGTAATAGTTTTAATTATCTTAATTTATTAGGTAAAGGTTCCTATACTTTTACAAGTGGTGCAGTCAACCCAATTATTATAAAGAATGCCTTAGTAGCCCAACCTAGCGCTTGTGGCGGAACCATTGGTTTAAATGCAGAAAATTCAACTAAACTTGCAAACCAAACTCAGTTCACGTTTGCTGCAGGAGCAACTGCCACAGTGCAAAATGCTTTGATTCGTAATATTGCCACAAGTGGATTAATACCAAATGCTGTTAATTCGGTAGATTTAGGTAATAATACAGGATGGAGTTTTACAGGTACTGGCACTACATATTATTGGATAGAGGGGCAGGGTAACTGGAATGATGTTGCGCATTGGTCATTGACCAGCGGCGGGGCGGCGGGAGGTTGTGTTCCAACAGCCTTTGACAATGTTATATTTGATAATAATTCTGGTTCTTCCGTAATAGTTACAATAGACGAAACAGCATCTTGTAACAATATTATCTGGAACAATGCACCAGGAGCAGTATTTAATGTAAACGATAAATTCTTTATTAGCGGTTCACTTACTTTACAGCCTGGTATGGCTATGAATGTGGCTTCTATTACTAATGTCATCAATTTTGTAGGTAATACAGCCAATACCATTACAACCAATGGCGTAACAATTAATGTTGATTCTCCGCCCTTTCGGAATAATGATATTATTACATTTAGTCGTTCAGGGGGATCTTGGACGTTGATGGATGATTTTAACGCTCCTTATGCGTCACTTGACTTGAATGTAGGTGATTTAAACTTTGGCGGAAAAAATGCAACGATATTCTCTTTCAAAGTTAGTACTCCCAATATAGCGGGCTCTGCTAAATTAGAAATTAACAATTCTACTATCACTTGTAAAATTAGTGCTGCTTTAGGTTATCTTAATTATGTAGGGTGGTCAGATCACACAAGCGGAACTTTCGCAGGGCCAGCTATATCGGCTCTCAATACAAGCGGCTCTACAATAATATTGGATGATTCGAAGTTTGATACCCATTCATCAATTTACAACAATATTTTCTTTAATGGATCTACCTCTTCTTCTCTTTTTGACTCTTATGCTACTGTTACAGGCAATACAACTATCAGCAATCTAACGTTTTTAGGCAATGGATCAATAGCAGACAAAATACAGGCAAAAATAGGAACGCTTGCTTTGTCTCCCGGCAGTAGTTACCTATTTCCTGTTCCAACGACGACTCCAGTCTCTAATGGTATTGTTACCGTAACCACTGCATTGAATGCAAACGGAGGTCTTTGTTCTGGCATTATTAGCATTGCATCAAGTGCAGAGGGTACACAATCCACCATTGCGGCCACGGGTAGTACAGTAAATGTTAATAATGCTATTTTGCGCGATATCAAAATAACAGGTAGCACCCCATACGTGGCAACAAATTCAACAGATGAAGGTAACAATAGCGGTTGGAATTTCACAGCACCTATTGTGCACAATTATTATTGGGTAGGTGGTGACGGTAATTGGAACGACCCTATGCATTGGGCAAATAGTAGTGGTGGTATACCCGGCAGTGGTTGTATCCCTACAGCAAGTGATAATGTGTTTTTTGATGGAGGGTCAAGCTTTGTAGCCGGTTCTACAGTAGTGGTAGATGGTAATGCTTATTGTAACAATATGACTTGGAGCGGCAGCACTATACCGGCAACTTTAGATGTAGAAAATCCTTTAAGTATCTTCGGATCATTAGAATTGCAATCAGGAATGACTTTAAAAGGAAACACAGATGGCGGTACAAGTAATATAAGTTATCTCAACTTTACAGGCAGCACGCCTGGTAACACTATTAAAAGTAATGGCGTGGTTATTAACATACCCGCTTCGACGCAACCAAATGGACTCGTGTTTAACGGTACAAATACTGCGTCATGGAAAGTACTAGACCCATTGACGGTGGCATCATGGGTGACACTTTCTGGTGGTAATTTAAATTTTAATGGACAAATAGTCTCTATGGGAGCTTTCACCACTGGAAGCGGACCGGTTGATAAATCCCGTAGTTTAAACATAGCAGGTTCTGCGATAACATTAAAAGGCGGTCTCGCAGCTATGGCGGCAGCATGGAATTATAATGTATCTGGCGCAGCAGCACTGACAAGTAATGAAACAACTGGTTCAATTATTACATTTGCAATAGCGAGTCAAACTATTACTGCAAAAGCTACTGATGTCTATAATAACTTAATTATTAAAGCATCAGGAGTTAGTATTAACGGTGGAATCTATAATAAAGTTGACTTTACAGGTGCCACCACAAATAGTTTTGCAACATTTAATAATTCTCCAGTAATTGACATTCTTACTATGAAATCTGGTGGAACATATTCCATACAAACAGGCTCGACGCTTACTCTCAATAAGGTATTATCTCCTAACGGTACGCCATGTAATATAACTAAGATAAATTCAACCACTAATGGCGTACAAGCAAATATAAGTATGCCATCGAGCGCGGCCAATTTTCCAAATAATATTTATGGGATAGATTTTGTACAAATGCAAGATATTAATGCTATAACCCCTTCATCAGATCCATCTCGTGCACAAATGAAGGTAGGAAATAATAGTACGGCTGAAAATCGTAACAATACAGGTTGGATTATAGTACCTCATACTTCAACTCCTGTGGTGGATGGTTTAGGTACTAACAGAACATTGGGTTGTAAAGATTTTCCTTATGTATTGACTACGACGACTTTTTTTCCAAACCCAGAGGCAACATTTAAATGGAATGATAACTCGACAGGAGATACATTAACAGTAACAGGCCCCGGTACCTATAGCGTAACCGTTACTTATGGGGCAGGTTGTGTGTTAAGTGCGAGTGTAACTTTGAGCTTAACCCCTAATCCTGTTTTAAGCATAGCATCTGCCTTACCTACTTGCAAGGAAGTCGAAGTTATATTGTCTGGAACAGGTTTAACAGGTTCTTCTGCAAATGAAACTTATACTCTTCAAAGCGTCAGTCCGGCAAATGCCATGTCTGGATTGCCTGTAATACAATACAATGATGCTATTTTTCATCTTCCGGTTGGAGTAACAGACGCAACTTTTACTATAACAGATAATAATAGTGGTTGTATAAGTGCGCCAGTGACTACAGGTTCGTTGCCCGCATTGCTTTCTCATGCAGTAATAACTGGCGGAGTATCGGTGCTTTGTGCGGGTAGCACTGCGGTTTCGGCCTTTACGGCAGATTTGCCAGACGGTACATGGAGCGTTAGCGATACTGCTGTAGCTTCTATTACGGCAGGGGGTATTTTGACTGCATTGACGGTACCTGTAGCAACAACTGAAAATGTTATTTACACAACAGAAAATGGTTGTATTACAATGAAAGAGGTCACTATTAATCCTGCTCCAATTATTAATGGAGCTGTTACACTTTGTGGCGGTAGTACAACAACCCTGACAGCAACAGGAGGTATAGGAACATGGAGTAGCCAAACGCCACTAATAGCAACGGTAGATGGAAGTGGTGTAGTAGAAGGTATAAGTGCGGGAACAGCACAAATCACTTATACGCTAACAGATACTGGTTGTGCGGCTACTTATAATGTTACAATTAATTCTCCTACATTAATTGTAACGGTTCCTGCAGCTGTATGTTCAGGCACACCGGTTGACTTGACCGCTCCAGCAGTAACGGCTGGAAGCACGGCAAACCTGACGTTTACTTATTTTACAGATGCTGCAGGCACAACGGTACTTGCAAATCCAGATACGGTAACAGCAAGCGGTATTTACTACATTAAAGGAACTACACCAGAAGGATGTTCAGCAATCCAAAGTGTCACTGTTGCAGTTAATCCGCTCCCGGTTGTTGCAATAAGTAACCCACCGGCAGTATGCTGGCCGGCAACAGTAGATATTACCTCAGCATCAGTAACGACAGGGAGTACAGCAAATTTAACCTATGCTTATTTTAGCGACGCAGCAGGTACACAGCCTTTGGCTAATGCCAATGCCATCACAGCAAGTGATACATATTATATTCAGGGAACTGATCCTGTTACAGGATGTAGTTCTATGAGTTCGTTGAACGTAATAGTTAATCTACAGCCAGATGCATTATTTACCTACGATGCGATCAATAATGACAATGATGAATATACTTTTACCCCAATTTCTGTTTTGGCAGGGCTGACGTATGCCTGGAATTTTGGCGATGGTACGACTTCTACTGCGGCTATACCAACGCATCAGTATAATGTAGTGGGTAACTATACTATAATACTTACTGTTACCAATCCCAATGGTTGTACAGCCACCACAACTGAGGCAATTAATATCACTAAAAACCCTAATGTGGCAGCTGATATTTCAGTATTTCCTGTTAACCAGTGTGTTGTTGGAAATATCTTTCAATTTTCCAGCGCCTCTACTGTAGCAGGAGGCTATTCAATAACAAGCCTCACTTGGGATTTTGGCGATGGTAGCCCAGTAAGTAATGATCTAAATCCTTCACATGGTTACGCTGCGGCAGGAACCTACATCCTAAGTCTCCAGGCTACCGCCAGTAATGGGATAGATACTTTTTCTGATAATGCTACAAGCTCGATTGTTGTGATTGCGACACCTGTAGTAAATGTTATCAACCCGGCATCAGTATGCTCAAACGCTACAGTAAATATTACTGCTGCTGCGGTAACCTCAGGAAGTACACCAGGTTTAGTTTTTACCTATTTCAGTGATTCATTAGCGACACAGCCTTTAATCAACGCTAACGCCATCGCAGCAAGCGGCACTTACTATATTAAAGGAACAACACCAGAAGGATGTTTTGCAATAAGTCCGGTACAGGTAACGATTAATCCGATTCCTACGGTAACAACAGTTGCTCCGGCAGCTGTATGTTCAGGCACGCCAGTTAACTTAACCTTGCCGGAAGTAACGGCTGGAAGCACGGCAAACCTGATTTTTTCCTATTTTACAGACGCCGCAGGCACAACTGTTCTTGCAACGCCAAGCGCAGTAGCAACAGGTGGGACCTATTACATAAAAGGCACAACAGCAGCGGGATGTTCGGCAATAAGTTCGGTTCAGGTAACGGTTAATCCAATACCGGTTGTAAATGTAACCAATCCGTCAGCAGTGTGTTCCGGCACGTCGGTTAACCTGACTTTGCCTGCAGTAACAACCGGAAGCACAGCCAATCTGACTTTTACCTATTTTACAGACGCCGCAGCTACAACAGTTCTTGCAACACCAAACGCAGTAACGATAAGCGGTATCTATTACATAAAAGGTACGACTGCAGCCGGATGTTCGGCAATCCAGAGTGTAATGGTAACGGTTAATCCGACTCCTACAGTGATAACAGTTGCTCCGGCTGCAGTATGTTTCGATACAGCATTGGACCTGACATTACCTCAAGTTACTGCAGGAAGTACGGCCAACCTGACTTTTACTTATTTTACAGATCCAGCAGGCACAAATGTTCTTTCAACACCAAGCGCAGTAACAACAGGTGGCACCTATTACATAAAAGGGACAACAGCAGCGGGATGTTCGGCAATAAGTCCGGTACAGGTAACTATTAATCCAATACCGGTTGTAAATGTTACAGAACCAGTAGCAGTATGTTCAGGCACAGCAGTTGACCTGACCGTGCCTGCAGTAACGGCAGGAAGTACAGCCAACCTGACTTTTACTTATTTTACAGATGCCGCAGGAACGGCAGTTCTTGTAACTCCAAACGCAGTATTGACTGGAGGCACCTATTACATAAAAGGCACAACAGCAGCGGGATGTTCGGCAATAATTCAGGTTCAGGTAACCATTAATCCAATACCGGTTGTAAATGTTTCCAATCCGGTAGCAGTATGTTCAGGCACGCCAGTCGACCTGACTTTGCCAGAGATAACGTCTGGAAGTACATCTAACCTTACATTTACTTATTTCACAGATGCTACAGGCACTGCAGTTCTAACTAATGCTGATGCAGTAACGACAGATGGAACTTATTATATTAAAGGAACCACGCCCGAAGGATGTTCGGCAATTAGCCCGGTACAGGTAACAGTTAATCCAATACCGATTGTAAATGTTACCGATCCCGCAGTAACATGTTCAGACACACCAGTTGATTTGACTACAGTGACAGTAACGGCTGGCAGTACGGCAAACCTGACGTTTACCTATTTTACCGATATTACAGCCACAACGGTTCTTGCCAATCCAGATGCTATTACAGCAAGCGGTACCTATTACATACAAGGCACAACAATAGCGGGATGTTCGGCAATAAGTCCGGTGCAGGTAACTGTTAATCCAATACCAATATTAAATATTACTAATCGGGTACCAGTATGTTCCGGCACATCAGTTGATTTGACTGCTGCTGCAGTCACGGCAGACAGCACATCAAACCTGACTTTCACCTATTTTACAGATGCCGCAGGAACAACAGTTCTTGCCAATCCAAATGTAGTAACAGCAAGCGGTACTTACTACATAAGAGGCACAACAGCATTCGGATGTTCGGTAATAAGTCCGGTACAAGTAACGGTTAATCCGACTCCTACATTAATTGCAACAGCTCCTTCAGCTGTATGCTCAGGCAAGTTTGTTGATTTGACCACAGCTGCAGTCACGGCAGGCAGCACATCAAACCTGACCTTTACCTATTTTACAGATGCGGCAGGCACAGCAGTTCTTTCTAATCCAGATGCAGTTACAGCAGGCGGTATTTATTATATTAAAGGAAGCACCCCGGAAGGCTGTTCTGTAATCCAAAGTGTTGCGGTAACGATTAATCCACTTCCAGTTGTAGCAATTATTAATCCAGCGGCTGTATGCTGGCCGGCAACAGTAGATTTAACTTCAGCATTAATAACTACAGGAAGTACGGCAAATTTAACCTATGCCTATTTTAGTGATGCAGCAGGCACACAGCCTTTAGCCAATGCCAATGCCATCACAGCAAGTGATACTTATTATATACAGGGAACCGATCCTGCGACAGGATGTAGTACGATGAGTTCTGTAAATGTGATAGTTAATCTACAGCCAGATGCATCATTCACCTACCATGCTGTCAATAATGCGAATGATCAATATACTTTTACTCCAATTTCTACTACAGCAGGAATGAGCTATAGCTGGGATTTCGGCGATGGTACGACTTCTAATACAGCTCTTCCAACGCACCAATATAATGTAGTGGGTAATTATAGTATAAAGCTTAGCGCTACCAATTCCAATGGTTGTACAGCCATCACAACTGAGGCGATTACTATTACTAAAAATCCGAATGTAGCAGCAGATATTTCAATTAATCCTGTTAATCAATGCTTTATTGGAAACACATTTCAGCTTACCAGTACTTCTACTGTAGCAGCAGGCTATTCAATTACAGATCTCATTTGGGACTTCGGTGATGGTACGCCGGTAAGTAATATGTTAAACCCTTCACATACTTACACTGCACCAGGTACCTATATAATAAACCTGCAGGCTACTGCCAGTAATGGGGTTACTACTTTTTCTGATAATGCTACGAGCTCAATTATTGTGATTGCGACACCTATAGTAAACGTTACTAACCCGGCGTCAGTATGCTCAGACAACACAGTAGATATTACTGCAGCGGCAGTAACCTCAGGAAGTACACCAGGTTTAATTTTTACCTATTTTACAGACGTCGCAGACACAACAGTTCTTGCCAATCCAGATGCAGTAGCAGTAAGCGGTATTTATTATATTAAAGGAAACACACCAGAAGGATGTTCGGCAATCAGCCCGGTGCAGGTAACGGTTAATCCAATACCGCTACTAAATATTACTAATCCGGCAGCAGTATGTTCCGGCACATCAGTTGATTTGACTGCTGCTGCAGTGACGGCAGGCAGCACATCAAACCTGACTTTTACCTATTTTACAGATGCCGCAGGAACAATAGTTCTTACCAATCCAAATGCAGTAACAGCAGGTGATACTTATTACATAAAAGGCACAACAGCATCGGGATGTTCGGCAATTAGTCCGGTACAAGTAACGGTTAATCCGACTCCTACATTAATTGCAACAGCTCCTTCATCTGTATGCTCAGGCAAGTTTGTTGATTTGACCACAGCTGCAGTCACGGCAGGCAGCACATCAAACCTGACCTTTACCTATTTTACAGATGCGGCAGGCACAGCAGTTCTTTCTAATCCAGATGCAGTTACAGCAGGTGGTATTTATTATATTAAAGGAAGCACCCCGGAAGGATGTTCTGTAATCCAAAGTGTTGCGGTAACGATTAATCCACTCCCAGTTGTAGCAATTATTAATCCAGCGGCTGTATGCTGGCCGGCAACAGTAGATTTAACTTCAGCATCCATAACTACAGGAAGCACAGCAAATTTAACCTATGCTTATTTTAGTGATGCAGCAGGCACACAGCCTTTAGCCAATGCCGATGCCATCAGAGCAAGTGATACTTATTATATTCAGGGAACTGATCCTCTTACGGGATGCACTTCTATTAGTTCAGTAAATGTGATAGTTAATCTACTACCGGATGCATCATTTACTTACGATGCGATCAATAATGTGAATGATCAATATACTTTTACTCCAATTTCTACTACAGCAGGAATGAGCTATAGCTGGGATTTTGGCGATGGTACAACTTCTAATACAGCTCTTCCAATGCACCAATATGATGTAGTGGGTAATTACACCATAACGCTCACTGTTAGTAACCCAAGTGGTTGTACAGCCACCACAACTGAGGCGATTATGATTAGTAAAAACCCTAATGTGGCAGCAGATATTTCAGTTAATCCTGTCAATCAGTGTTTTATTGGAAACTCATTTCAATTTAACAGTGCCTCTACTGTAGCAGCAGGTTATTCAATAACAGGTCTCATTTGGGATTTTGGTGATGGTACGCCGGTAAGTAATATATTAAACCCTTCCCATAGTTATACTGCGCCAGGTACCTATATAATAAACCTGCAGGTTACTGCCAGTAATGGGGTTACTACTTTTTCTGATAGTGCTACGAGCTCAATTATTGTGCTTGTAACACCTGTAGTAAACATTACTAACCCGGCGCCAGTATGCTCAGACAACACAGTAGATATTACTGCAGCGGCAGTAACCTCAGGAAGTACACCAGGTTTAATTTTTACCTATTTTACAGATTTCGCAGGTACCACAGTTCTTGTCAATCCAGATGCAGTAACAGCAGGCGGTACCTATTACATAAAAGGCACAACAGCTGCGGGTTGTTCGGCAATCAGTCCGGTAGAGGTAACAGTTAACCCAATACCAATATTAAATATTACCAATCCGGCAGCAGTATGTTCAGGTACTTCGGTTGATTTGACTGCACCAGCAGTAACGAATGGAAGTACACCAAACCTAATCTTTAATTATTTTGCAGATGCCGCAGGTACAGTAGTTCTTGATAATCCAAATGCTGTAACAGCAGGTGATACTTATTACATAAAGGGAACTACACCAGAAGGATGCTCGGCAATCAGTCCGGTAACGGTAGCGGTAAATGTATTGCCGAGAATAACGGTTGTTAACCCGTCGGCAATTTGTGCCGGATCGAGTGTAAACCTTAGAACTGCAGTAGGTGGCGCTTCAACTTATGTCTATTATGCTTCTGATCAGATTACAGTATTAACTTCGGCTATAGTACGACCTGTTTCAACGACAGATTACTATGTACAAGGTGTATCTGCCGAGGGTTGTGCATCGGTTAAACATAAAATTACAGTAACTGTAAATACTTTACCGGCAGTGCCAGTTATTAGCATATCAGGGACAACAACTATATGTACTGGTACTAGTAGAACCATAAGTGCAACAGGAACAGGAACTTTTCAATGGTACAAAGACGGCAATGCAATTGTTGGAGCTATAAAATCATCGTATGTAATAAGAGAGGCAGCGGTTTCAGATTCTGGAAGTTACACTGTTACGGTAAGTAATGGTCTATGTATCTCAATACTGAGTAATGTAATTACATTAACAGTCAACAATTGTTTGCCTCAGTTTACTATTCTTAAGTCAGTTAAAGATGCTAATAACAATGGCAAAGCTGAACCTAATGAAGAATTGACTTATGTTATAACGGTTAAGAATACCGGAAGTACAACAATCAAAAATGTAAGCGTAAGTGATGCTGTACCTACAAAAACGGCTTATGTAAGCGGCGGAACATTCAATGCAGGTATAGTAAATTTTGCTGCAAACAATTTGGCAGTAGGAGCGAGCATAAGTTTTAATTTCAAGGTTAAAGTAGTTTCGGACCTAACCGGAGTTTCAGCAATTTCAAATATGGCAACCGGATCAGGAGACGGAACTGTTGTACCTTCTACTCCTGAAGACCCTAACAATCCAGGTAATCCAGATCCTAAGTGTACAGGAAGCTGTTCTACAGATATTACAACTAATGCTATATCAAGTATTGCCGTAATCAAAAGAGCAGTATTTGTTGATGAAAACAACGATGGATTTGCTCAGGTTGGCGAAACTATTAAGTATAGTTTTGAAGTTAAAAATACTGGGGATACACCATTAACCGATATTTTTATAACTGATAATTTATCTGGTTTAGTATTAATTGGCAGTCCTTTCAGTTTAGCCCCGGGACAAATTAATTCAACAAATTTCACTGCAAGTTATGCAATTACGAAGGTCGATATTGATGCTGGGTTCATAATTAATCAGGCTTTGGCAGAAGGAACAACCCCTTCAGGAGCAAAAATCATTGCGCTTTCTGATAATGATAATTTCATAGATGAGAACCCTACTGTTATTGAAATTGTAGCACAGGATTGTGTCATAAAGGTCTTTAATGCAGTTTCTTTAAATGAGGATGGCATTAACGATGAATTTCGTATTCAGGGACTGGAGTGTTATCCTAATAATAGTGTTGAAATTTATAATCGATGGGGAGTAAGGGTATTTGAAACCTCAGGTTATGGCGCAAATGGGAATGTATTCAAAGGATATTCGGATGGAAGAAGTACTATTGGAAGAGGTAAACGCTTACCAGACGGGACTTATTTCTACATCTTGAAATATTTGGACGAAACTTTGCATGAGATGCATGATAAATCAGGTTATCTCTATATTACAAAATAAATTAAATAAAAGGTAATAGGTGAGTTACGTATTTAGAGTTAAACTTTCCATTTATCGGCCTTGTCGGTACAATTAGAAAATTAAATACGGAAGAAAGCTCGGGAAAAAAAATCTTCGGAGAATGATGTAATTTGCCGGTTAGTTTATAAACAAAGAAATTGTCGTGATATTGTCACGACAATTAAGTTGGTCTCAATTTGGCTACTTTTATATATTGGTCGTTTACCTCATTAATAATTTAGGCGAGAATAAGCGTCTACATTTAAAAATTGATATTTTAAATTCATGGGAAGTATTTAATTAGTGCTGGTATATTTTAAAATGTGATAACCAGTTTCCCAAAATGCGACCCACTTTCAAGCCTTTTAAAAGCGTCAATTGTGTCCTGAAATAAAAAGGCCGAATCTATAATGGGGTGAATTTTTTTTGCTTCTAATGCAGTATTCATTCTGAGGAACATTTCCTTAGAACCAACGTTTATGCCCTGCAATTTAATTTGTTTGCTCATTAATCGTGCGGTATTTATATTTCCGGTCAGTCCATTCATTATTCCTATTACAGATATTGTTCCGTCAAGTGCAACGGCCTCGATAGATTTGTTGATATGATCACTGCCCACAACTTCTACAATGTGTTTTGCTCCAATTCCGTTGGTGATTTTCATGACTTCATTTTCCCATTGCGGTACACTTTTATAATTGATCAAATGGTTTACGCCCAGTTTTTTAGCACGGTCTAATTTATCATCACTTCCGGATAATAAAATTACTTCTGCGCCTGCAGCTAATGCAAACTGCATTGAAAATAAGGATACTCCGCCAGTTCCCTGTATCAATACGCTGTCACCGGCTTTGATCTTTCCTTTTTCCACTAAGCCATGCCAGGCGGTTATTGCAGCACAGGGCAGGGTAGCGGCTTCTTCATTGGTAAGATAATCAGGAACTTTAATAACTTCATTTTCTTTTAAGATCACATATTCCTGTAGCATTCCATCATTGGCATTTCCTCCCAATGAATTGACTAATTTTTCAGAAGACAGTTTTCCGTCCATCCAATTGGGGAAAAATAAACCTGCGACACGATCCTGTATGGCTACTTCCGTTACCTGATTTCCAGTCTCTACTACAATTCCAACGCCATCAGAAACGGGAATTCGTCCATGGGGTGGTTTCCATTGATCAACGCCTTTGATGACCAGCAAATCCCTGTAATTTAGAGAAACAGCTTTTATCTGAATTAAAATTTCATTTGGGAGCAGTTTGGCATTCTTTTTTTCAACTAGTTTTAAAGTTTCGATGCTGTAGTCCTTCGTTATTTGATAAGCTTTCATATAATTATAAGTCAATGAGGATCTACAAAATCTGATTAGTAAATACAATATTTCAGACTTCGTTTCTCAATTGGCACTACAAATGTAGGGTGTAATCAAAGCTCTTAATGCGTGTTTGCCAATTGTGAGTTACTCATAAAAAAGTGAGTAAGCGCTATTAGAGCCTGTAAAACATGTATTGGTTTCAGAATATAATAATTGTTCTTTTTAAGAATAAAAAACAACTGAAATGATAACAGATAAACCTTAAGATTTTTTCTTTGAAGTTGGCTGAATACGAATTTCATAAGGAATATGCTGTTTGCCCCAATTGCAAAGTTCATGCAAGACTTTAACTAATTCCTGTCCGCTGTCTGTAATACTATATTCTACACGAAGCGGAATTTCTTTAAAAACTTCTTTTTCAATTAATTCAGCTGCAACCAATTCGTTTAAAACTTTGGAAAGTACATTATCCGAAATGCCATTTAAACATTCCTTTAAACCAGAAAAACGTGTAACATCTTGTTTTATAAGTACTAAAATCTCCGAAACCCATCTTTTTCCGATAATACGCACAACCTTGTTTAAAGTGCATCTTTCATCAAGGTAATATTCATTTAAAGTATTTGTAGAATTTAATTTCTTTGTGCTCATATCATTTAATATTACTGGCAGCCAATACAAGCTACTGTTCAAAAATAGTTACTATTTGCCAATAATTATATATTCCTGGTTTTCTATTTAAAATATAAATAAAAAACGGTTTAAAATTGATCTGTAATTTTTTAAATTATTCTTACAATAAGAATTCATTGCGAAAAAATAGAACAGTAAAATATTAGGGCTTTAATTGAGCAAGAAATGGATTTTTAATAAGAGGAACAGGATATAAATTTGTTTTGATTTAAAATATAGAAAATATGAAAAAATTTAAAATTGTTCCGTTGTCTAAAGAGTTTGTAAGCCAAATTCGGAAAACAAATATTGATAATTTTGGTAATGAAGTTTACGAGCAATTAGCAACGGGAAAAGGACCATGTCGAATTTCGTTGAAACCATTTAATGTTGGTCAGGATATTCGTTTGGTTTTTGCTTATAGTCCGTTTTCAGAAAACAATGCTTTTAATCAGTCCGGACCTATATTTATTCACAAAGACGAAGTGGAGCAATATTTAGATATTTATAATTTCCCCAAAGAATTAAAAGAAGATAAAGAAAATTTCCCTTTATCGCTAATTGGCTATAGCAAAGAACAAAAAATAATTTTTACTAAATTAGTTGGCGATAATGATATCGATTTACTAATTGCTGAAATTTTTGACACAAAAAGCGATGTTGAATATCTTCACGCAAGAAATTCAGAAGCTTGTTGTTTTATTTGTAAAATTGAAAGGGTCTAGTTTTATACTTTTAAAAATTGAAATTTTTGTGATTTCGACGGGACAAATTTCTATAAATTATTGACGATTTGAGGAATTGTCATGCTACATGCAATGTCTGTCTTTCATTGGTTTTATGAATTTGGTTTAAATGTCCTGTTGGGGATTGGAGGAACGGAAACATCTTAAAAACCGGCGATCTTATTACCTGGACTATTTTTGCATTTTTAACTTCAATATTCTGGAAATGCTAATGAAAATGGTGTTCTAAAAAGTTTTTGTCCAAAAAATAACCCATATTTTTTTGGACAAAATCAAAACATTTTTAATAAAATTTAAAAGCGTGTTTTTACTTTCAGGTATATCTTCGTTTAAGTTAAACCAGAAAAACAATTAATTAAACATTGATATGATTGTAAAATTACAATTAGTAAAAAAAGTATTATTTCTTTCTGTTTTACTTTTTTTTAACTCCATGATGAGTCAAACTTTAAGCAAGACAGAACCAATAGAAGTAATTAAAAAATTACAAAGCACTTTAAAAACATCTTGCATACTTGTAATGGAAGTTACCCATGGGGAATTGATTAATTATACTTTAAAAGAAATAGACAATGGTTTTCCGGAAGAATTAAAGAAAAAATATCCTGAGATATGAACTTTTCAAGGGACATTGGTTGTTAATTCTAATGATGTTTGCGTTGTAACCATTGCAAAATGAGAGAATTTATGGAACAAGTTTTGCGGGAAAATCATCATTAACTTTTTATAACAATAAAAAAGGAGCTAAATCTAAATTTTTTTACACAAAAGAAGAAGAGAAAGATTTATCAATCTGGGAAGATTGTACTATTGCAAGCGGCAGTTGTGGTTTTTTTATCAATCCAAACAGCACAAATAAATATAAATAGAAAGGCCATGGGAAAAGTTGATTTCAATGTCAAAGTTCCCCGACTTATTAATATAAAATCCACATAAAATGCATTCAAAACTTTTTAAAACCTGTTTCCTGGTGATGATACTTTTTATCGGCAAGGCTACTAGTCAGGAAGTAATTACGGTATCAACTGAAAATACAGCTCTTGTACTGCAAACAGACAAAGACAGTTCTTTATTGGCTACCTACCTCGGGAAAAAACTTAAAAATACAGATGAATATGCTGTCATCAACTCGCTGGATAAGTTTAAGGTGGGTAATGATGATTTGTTTAACAAGCGGGAAGCTTATGTGGCATCGGGTTCGCTTAACCTGATGGAGCCTGCACTATCTGTAACCCACAGCGATGGGAATAAATCTGTCGTGTTGCAGTATGTGAATCATGAAGTAAAAAAAATAGATGATAACCAGACGTTGACCACTATTGTGTTGAAAGATGAGAGGTACAAATTCCAGGTTACCTTATTTTACAAGGCCTATTATAAAGAAGATGTAATTGAGCAATGGTCTGAAATAGAGCATAAGGAAAAGGGTAATGTTGTGTTGAACAAATATGCTTCTGCCAACCTTACACTTCAGGGAAAAAAGTTTTTTCTTAAAAATCATTACAGTGGTTGGGGCCGGGAGATGCTTTCGGAAGAACAGCAGTTACTGCATGGTATCCGCACACTCGATTCAAAGCTGGGTACACGCAGCAACCTTTTGCATTCATCCTCTTTTATGATATCCATCAACAAGCCAGCAGGGGAAAAAGAAGGTGAAGTAATTGCCGGTTCATTGGAATGGTCGGGTAACTTTAAAATTGATTTTGAAACCTTTGATGAATACTATTTGCGGGTAACAGCAGGCATCAATAACTTTTCATCAAACTACACATTAAAATCATCTGAGAAGTTCACTACACCACGTTTTGTTTACACGTATTCTGATGAAGGTAAAGGCAGGGCCAGCCGTAATCTACAACGCTGGGCCAGAACCTATCAATTGGCGCAAGGCAGTGGTCAACGCCAAACCATATTAAACAATTGGGAAACTACTTATTTCGACTTCAATGACGAAAAGCTAAACGAGCTCACTAAAGATACAAAGAAACTAGGAGTGGATGTTTTTCTGTTAGACGACGGGTGGTTCGGCAATAAATATCCTCGTAACGGCGCCTCAGCAGGACTGGGTGACTGGCAGTATAATAAACAAAAACTCAAGAATGGTATCAGTTCCATAGGTAAGGAAGCTACTGCCCATGGCGTAAAGTTTGGTATCTGGATAGAACCCGAAATGGTAAATCCTAAAAGCGAACTGTATGAAAAACACCCTGACTGGATCATCAGGCAGCCGGGTATAAAAGAATTTTATATGCGCAACCAGCTTGTGCTTGACCTTACTAATCCGTCGGTTCAGGATTTTGTGTACAACACTGTGGAGCAATTGTTCAAAGAAGTGCCAGAATTGGCGTTCATCAAATGGGATTGTAATTCGCTTATCTACAATGCCCACTCACCATTCTTAAAAAACCAGGATCACTTTTATATTGAATATGTTCGTGGTTTAAACAAAGTATTGGAAAGAGTAAGAGCCAAATATCCAAAAACACCCATGATGCTTTGTGCAGGCGGTGGCTCAAGAGTTGATTATGCTGCCCTGCAGTACTTCACAGAGTTTTGGCCAAGTGATAATACCAATCCGTTCGACAGAATATTTATGCAATGGGAATATTCGTATTATTTCCCTTCTATTGCTGTGGACAATCATGTAACTGATATGGGTAAACAACCCATCAAGTTTAAAACAGATGTTGCCATGATGGGCAAGCTGGGTTTCGATATTCGTGTAAATGAATTAGATGCTAAGGATTTATTGTATGCGCAAAATGCAGTGAAGCTGTATAATGGAATTAAAGATATCATTTGGCATGGCGATCAATACAGGTTGCAAGACCCACATGATGAAAAAGTAGCATCAATGGCTTATGTAAAGGAGACTCAGGAGGAGGCAATTGTGTTCAACTATTATGTAGCCACTACATTCAATACCACAATTGGATTGCCTATTAAAATGCAGGGACTCGACCCAAAAAAACAATATAGAATTGAAGAAATAAATCTTTATCCCGAAACACAGTCGCCCATTGATAGCTCCAAGATTTATTCGGGGGATTTCCTGATGAAGGTTGGTTTTAATCCTGAAGCCAACGCTAAAAGAACCAGTGTGATCTTACGGGTGAAGGTTGTGAATTAAGTTGTTTTTTACTTATAAAATAAGCTGAATGGTACAACTGATAATTTATGCAACCAAGTGATTTGCATATAATACTATTGTTAGGGTTTAATATTTTTTTTAGGAGCTTTTCCCGCTATATCCTCCAATCCTTTGTGCCCAACCCCCGGCACAAAAGGATTTTTACTGCTATCGGGACTAGGCTGCCGGAGTAGCCCCGTCTTTAGATACTTGTTTACCTCGCTTTGAGAGATTCGATTAGGAATTGATGGCTTATAAAAATTGCTATAATTTATTGAGTTTATTTACCAGATAACTTATCATTTGTGCAATATTTTCAGCAGGAATGGAGAAATCATTTTCGATCCAATTTTTGATCACAGCGATACTTCCTTTTTCGCCAAATTGGTATGCCATTTCAGCAAAAGGCTTTACTTCGGGAGTAAGTTCTATTTGATTTTCAATGGGAAAATTATTCCGAACACTTCTCAGGGTTCGCGACAGAATTCCGCTTCCATCCGCTTTGGTAAATACAATTTTACTCATCTGCTTGTCGCTTTCCAGTAACTGGCAGCTGAGTAGTATCACATCATCCATATTGGTGCTTTTACGCAAAACCGATGAGAGTTTTTCAAAAACATCATCTTCTATTTCAAGCAGTATATCCATCGGAATATTATAATGCCGATAAAATGTATTGCGGTTGACATCGGCTGTTTTACACAGTTCGGTTATGGTAATTTGGCTTAATTCTCTCTCGTTCAGCAAACTAAATAATGCTTCACGCAATATTTTTTTAGTGTACTGAACCCTTCTGTCTTTTCTTAAATCCATCACAAATTATTTTACATACGCTACAAAAGGATTAGTGTTTGTTCGCTAATGAACAGTAGCATCCTTTTTTGAAACAGCAAATACATTCTTCTTTAATAGTTTTACGTAGTAATAAAAAAGAACACAAAGTTAAATATTGAACATATTGTATAACAAATATAGCTTTTTAATCAAAATTTAAGCGGATTGAAAAGGGCAAATGTTAAATTAAAAAAAATGGAAAATAAGATATCACGAAAAAAAATACTGCTGACCGGTGCATCTGGAACTGTAGGATTTGAAACTTTGCAGCATCTGGTTCAGCATACGGATTATGAAATTACGGTTTTTGATTTAAAAACCCAAAATTCGGTACAAAAACTGGCTCCCTTTCGATCTCGTGTAGAGATTATATATGGCGACATCAGCAATAGAGAAGAGGTGCTAAAAGTTGCCGAAAATAAAGATGTAGCGATCCATTTGGCAGCGATCATTCCACCTCTTGCAGATATAGATCCAGAGATGGCTTACAGTGTCAATGTGAGAGGGACCGAAAATCTTATTTACGCTCTAGAGAAGAATTCACCGGATTGTTATTTGATTTTTAGTTCCAGTATTTCGGTTTATGGTGATCGGATCAAGAATCCCCAGATAAGTATCACTGATATTTTGCAGCCCAGTCCCGGTGATCAGTATGGAGAAACAAAGGTGTTGTGTGAGTCGTTGATTGCGAAATCTAAATTATCATGGAGTATTTTTCGTCTGGCTGCAATTATGGGTAACCATAAGATATCCAAATTGATGTTTCACATGCCGCTGGATACACCAATGGAAATCTGCACGCCAAAAGATACGGGCAGGGCTTTTACTAAAGCAATTGAAAATCAAAAAAAATTAGAGAAGCAAATATTCAACTTGGGAGGGGGAAAGGATTGTGTTATTACTTATGGATCTTTTCTGGACAAAATGTTTGCTGAATTTGGCTTGGGTAAAGCTGATTTTCCACAAAAGGCGTTTGCAGAGAAAAATTTTCACTGCGGGATTTTAAAAGATGGTGAAGATTTAAATAATATTCTAGGTTTTCGGCAGCAAAATTTGAACGATTATTTCGAGATGGTCCGCCAGAAAATTCATCCTCTCCAAAAAAAAATCACCTTCATTTTTAAAAGTATTATAAAAAAATGGCTGCTCTCACAATCAGAACCCTACCAGGCGTTTAAAAAAGGGAATGTAAAAAAAATGAATCACTTTTTTAACCCATTAGAGAAAGAGAAGCTAGAAACGATTCTATTATAAATCCTAAAAAATATTACTTATGAAAATTAAAATGATAAGCTTGATAATACTTGTAACAGTTAATTCAGCACTGTTTGCACAACATAATTTCAGCGTTGAAGTATCGGGCGTAGAACCCGGCAAAGGATCTGTTTTTTTCGGATTGTACGATAAAGACAAAGGCTTTCTTGATAATGAGTCACAGATTGCCATCGGAAAAGTAAAAGCTACAGAAAATAAAGTGGTCTACACGTTCAAAAATCTACCGGATGGCGATTATGCTATTGCTGTTTACCAAGACCTGAATAATAACGGAAAATGTGATAGAAATATGATTGGTTATCCGACAGAAGGATTTGGATTTTCTAAAAATTATAAACCAAAACTCTCAGCACCTAATTTTGATGAGGTGAAAATTGCAATTAACCAGTATGCTAAAACCAGTATTGCACTGATTGTTAAATAGAAGACCCTTTCTCAGTTATTGGAGTTACTTATTGTTATACTCTGCTGCTTATGACTACATTAATATCTGTACAGGCGAGTTTTAAATTTTCTGTTAGGAATTGGAAAGGTAAGTCCTGCCGCATAAGTTTTTTAGTTATGTATTAGGTATAAAAAATGGCGTCAATTGTCTTCAATTGGCGCCTTTTGCTGTTTGTGACCCCTACTTGACAAATTTCTATAAGATTTATGGATGATTTGAAAATATTGGCTTACTACGTCTTTGAATGGCGTAATGATTTGGTTTGGATGTCCTGTTGGGGATTGGTGTGAATTTGCATGTAATATTTTTTATATATGAGATGCAGATTCGAGCCTTAATTCGGCCTAGATTCTATAATTTTTTTGTCCCATTCTTCCTTATCAAATCTTCCTTCTTCAAAACTCTCATCGGAATGAATGCCTTCTTCTGCCATTTGTGTATGCTCTTGTGCCTCAATGGCGTAAGCTATCATTTTTCTTTCATAATCTTTAACAGCAGAAAGTAAATCTGGAAAATCACCTTCGGTAAGATTTGCAGCTAAATGTAAGGCATCCAATAAACCAATATTAACTCCAATGCCTGCAAAGGCGGGCATTACGTGTGCTGCATCACCAGCTAAAGTAATGTCACTTTGACTTTGCCAAGGCTTGTCTAAATGCATTCTTCGCATTGGCAGACCAACAAAATTATCGGTTGCATTAAATAATTCTTTAAATGTAGGATGCCAGTTTACAAATAATTTGTTTAAATATTGAAGAACCATTTGTTTGTTGGAAAAATCTATATTTTCCTGCTCAGTCCAATTTTCATCAATTTGAAACGACAAATAATAATTTAAGGCGCCATTAGATTTTACTTGAGAAAAGAGCATTTTTCTTTCAGCCAATGCCATCGTATTTTCTTCTTTGCATAAATTTTTAAATGAAGGACAAGTGATTTTCGGATCTAGAACTTCACCTTGTATTATGTAAGTTCCAGTATATTTTGGCTCGATATCAGTAACAAACTTTCTTGCTTTGCTTTTTCCGCCATTTGCGATAATTACAAAATCGGATAAAGCAGTTTTTCCATTTTTAAATTTTAAATGATATTGATTCCCTACTTTTTCAATGTCTGTTAACTTACTATTCCACTCGACGGTATTTTTATCTAAAGAATCCAATAAAATTTTCCTCAAATCATTTCTATCAATTTCAGGACGATCAAATTTATTTTCTTCAGTTGGCATACTTTCTTCCAGAATATTAGTCTGCATGTCTACACTGCGTTCACCTGTTGGTCGTGCATAATAATAGTATAGTTCCAGTAAACCTGCTTTTTCTAGGGCAAGCTGTCCGCTGCCTTTATGGATGTCGAGTGTTCCTCCGGATATTCTTGATTGTGCATTTGTATCCCATTCATAAACAGTTACATTTACACCTTTTTGCTGCAAAAGTCTTGCAGTTGTCAAGCCCACAGGTCCACCGCCTATGATAGCTACTTTTTTATCTTTTAATAACATATTTGCTGTATTTAATATTACAGTGCAAAGTTATTTGTTGTTTATGGCAGAAACTTGTATAAATCGGTCGTTTTCATTTCGAGATAGCTCTCTAGGGCTTACACCGGACAATTTTTTAACTTCCCTGCTAAAATGTGCCTGATCAGAATAATTGAGTTCAGGGAAAAGTTCTCCTTTTTTTATTTGTTCAAATGAAACTCGAAATTTTAGAAAATTACAGTACACTTTCAAAGAAATTCCAAAATATTTGGTAAAATAGCGATTTATCTGCCTGCTGTTCCAAAAGGTTTTTTCAGAGAATTCTGCAATTGTCATTTCACCATTTGAGGAATAAATTAACTCAAACAGCTTTTGTTTTCTGCTGTCAATATCGTCTGGTAGTAATTGTTTTATAATTTGGGCAGCTTTAATACAAAAAGCATCAAAGTCGTCCAGATCTGTTTGTTTAAATCCCCAATAATCATCTGGTAATTTTTGAAACTCGTTTAAAAGATGTGCTATGGACTGATGAAACAAATATTCGGCTGCTAAAAGCTTGAAACTTATAAAAAACATTTTTGTATTGGCTTCCATTTTTCTTTTATCATATAAAGTACCAAGTCCCAGCAGGTAAATTTGAAACGGCTCATCTTTATCTTTTGAAATAACTAAATCAAAATTGGCATCCGGCATGACAATGACTTCTTTTTCAATTCCCGTTGTATTCTCAATCATCCAAAAACACTCCACAAAATCTGATATAGATTTGTCGGGTAGATTTTTTTTGTATTGAATTTCTTCATTTGTCATTTTACTATTCTATATCTGCAGGATTATGGATAAGGTATATCATGCTAATTTAAGTCTAATTTTGATTTATAAAGAATACAATATTTTTTTTATCTATTAAATTACTATTTTTCTATTAAATAAATATTTATTAGAGTACAAGTACAGTTTCTGAATTTTCAAAAGAATCTTTACAATAGAGTAACTGTCGGATCGAAACCAAATACGAAAAAATAACAAGTGGAACTAAAAGCGCTGGCAGCAGTGTAAAAGGAAATTGTAAAAGAGCGACATTTAACCAATCTGGCTCAGAATTGCTTTTGCATCAAAATGCCAATGTTACTTTTAATGAGAAAACCAAAGGTTTAGAAACCAGAATGAATTGGAAAAACGCACGTTACGCCCTTGAATTTACATATGACGAAGGATTTGAATTTGAGCAGATGATACCCTTGGCGAATTTAACGCCAAAGCAGCAAAAGTTTGTCCTGGATAAAAGATGTAAAAAAATATATATTTTTACTTTATTTTAGAGTGATCTAAAAAAATGACAAATGATTTAAAGTTAGTTTATTTAATAGTATAAATAAAAAAATGGCACCAATTGGCTGTGTAATTTTATAGAATATTTAAAGAGATTGGCTTACTGGAAGCAGAGGCTGTCTTAGTATGGCGTCAGCAATTTGATTTGGAAGTCCCGTTGGGGATTGAACCAAAATATAACATAAAAAGGTAATCATTAACCTCTTTTATTAAAACTGTCTTAGCTTTTTGTGGGAAAATTGGAGGACTGTTCCAAATTATCTAGAAGGCTGATTTTCGATTATAAGTAATGAAGTTTAACTTTTCTCTAAATTTATTTTCTTTAATTTTGAATCCATTATTTATAGTTTTTAATATGGTGGCTCGATTATTATCATTCTTTCTTCTTTTTTCCAGTTTACTTTCTTATTCTCAGCGTTCAACAAAAGAGTTAATCGATAGCTTAAATACTATAGATGATCATGAGAAAAAAGCTGAACTGTGCCTTAAAATTGCCGGAAAACTTAAGGATTCCGATTGGAACCGTGCAGTGAAATATGTGGAATTAGCTGAAGCTGAGGCAAAAAAAGCTACTAATTCAGACGAAATTCTGGCACTGGTTTACACTATTTCTGGTAATATATATGATTCAAAAGATGTTTTAGATATTACTTTGCAATTTTACTTAAAGGCCTACGAAATTTACAAAGCCAATAATAATATTCAGGAAATTTCTAAAATAGAGAATAACCTTGCGGTTATTTATGCTAAAAGCAATAATGAAGCAAAAGCTTTACGGTATTTTTTGAATGTATATCATTATCAAAAATCTAAAAAGGAACCTGATAAGCTATTAAAGATTTTAAACAACATAGGTACCATATATTTGGGTAAAAACGTAGACTCCTCTTTATATTATTTTCATAAGGCAGATTATATAGTAAAAAAATTAAAAAATAATAATTTAACCGGATACGTTTATACAAATCTGGCAAGGGCTTATGCTTTAAAAAAAGACAAGAAAAATGCCGATATCTACTTTGCAAAAGCTTTTTCTTTAATCAATACCCCAGTGGATAATTCATTAAAAGTCTTTATTCATGGGTCTTTTTCACAGTATAAATTAGAGGATAAAAATTTTGATGCTGCTATTGTAAATGCAAAACAGGCATTAGAATTCTCAAAAGAAAATGTATTTAGTTTTTCGGGCTTAAGATTGAATAAATTACTTTATCGGGCTTACCTGGAAAAGCAGGATTATAAAAATGCGGTTTTTTATTTTCAGAAATACAATATCATCAGCGACAGCATAAACATTGAGCAAAAGGCTGTAAATCTGGAAAGGATCAGACTGGAGCAGGATTATAAAGTACGCAACCAGATAAGATCTTTTGAGGAGGAAAAAAAGCGATTTAGATATTATGTAGCAGGCCTGATAATGCTTGTAGGGATTTTGGCACTTATTATTTTACTGATACGCTACCGAAACAAAAATATAAAAAATCAGCTAGAAAAAGAGAAGCTAAAAACCAAACAGCAGGAGCTTAAGCAAAGTCTTGAGGCTAAAAATATGGTTTTGATCGGAAAGGCAATGTCAGAAATACACCGTACGGATAATATCAATGAAATCCTTACCGATCTAAAAAAGATTAGGCTTCAAACCGTAAATAAAGAAATGCAGAACGCGATCGACATCGTTTTAAAGCGTCTTCAAAAAGATTTAAATATAGATATCTGGAAAGAATTTGAAATAAGTTTTGAACAAGTCCATAAATCTTTCTTCGATAAACTTGCCGTTGATTATCCTTCACTTACTCCAAAGGAAAGAAGATTGTGCGCTCTTTTATATTTGGATTTAACTACAAAAGAAATCTGCCAGATTACCGGACAATCATTAATCGCTATTGAAAATGCTCGAACGCGACTTCGAAAAAAGTTTGATTTAACGAACGAAAAAATAAATTTATCTACATATTTAAACACATTTAAGCTCGATTAACTGTAAAATAATTTTAAGGATAACTAATTGATTTATTTGTGTTTGTATTAAAATGATTGTTTTTGTAGTGGTGCATTTTCAGCTGTGATTGTTTTTGCATGACTCCTTTTTTTTAGTACCCGGTATTGTGATTCTACATTTACCAAATCTATTATAAATATGGTTTGATGAATATGAATAAAAAAAAGAAACCTTCTAAAAGTCTTGAAGAACTCTTAGAAGACGCAAAAACAAGAAAGAGCGCACTCTTAAAAATTTTAGAAAAAATAACGAAAGCAAATTCTAAGAATCAACCTCCAAATTGATTTTTAGGGTTTGCTTTTGTTGCTTCTTATTTACTCTATAAACACAATTAATTATTAATCAAAAATCTTAATGTTAACCTTTAAATTAAAAAAATGAACCAAATTTACTCTAAACCCAGGTATTTGTTTCTTTTGTTAGGTTTCTTGGTCTGTTCCGTTGGAATGGCTCAGTCACCCTTGCAAAAAAACAAAAACAGTAATGCGCAAACAGCAATACAATCGCCTGCAGCACTTCAAAAAAAGGATCAGGCTTCTCAGAAAACAACTGATCAAAATGGTAGTCAGGAGGATGATGCCAGTGCTCTTTTAACTCAAAAAAGCATAAAAGGCCAGACACTTTCGCAGGAAGAAAGTGATGCTGTTAACAAACAATTAAAAGCGAGTCAAAGTCTTTTTACTACAAGCCAAAGCGGTACAACGGCTAAAAGTACTAGTACTCAAAGCGCAGATAGTACAAAAGTCAGATCTTTTGCTAAATCGTCAAACTTGACCATACGAAATGTATTTGAGGTTAAAAAAGCCGATTTTGAATTGTCAGGTACAGACAAAATGCAGTTAAAATCAGTTTCTGATAAACACGGAAGAAGTTTAGCTACCTATCAGCAATTGCATAATTCTGTTCCTGTAGAAGGCGCTATTTACAAGGTTAGGGAAAACAAAACCAGGATTGATGCATTTGGCGAGATCAGCAGAAAATTGCCAACAAGCAGCAAATACAAAGTAAATGCTTCACAAGCCCTTGAAAATGCTCTTAAGACAATAAATGCAAAAGAGTATGTATGGCAGAGTAAAAAACTATCCTCTTTAGTTCATAAGGAAATTAAGACAAAACCAGAAGGTGAGTTAGTGTATGTTGGACCAAACTATTCTTCTCAGTTAACAGAATATCACCTGGCATGGAAATTCGATGTTTTTGCAACAAACCCGCAGTCCAGCCAGACTATGTATGTTGATGCAGAATCGGGAAAAATCATTTTAAAAATTGATTTAAGCCGCGATGTTCATATAGCAGGTGAGAATAATAATATTGGAAAAGGAAAATCACGTTACTCCGGAAATGTTACCTTTAATACCAAACAATATGCCGATGGCTATCATTTAGAGGCTTTGCAGGGAAAATTTGCCGTGCCAATCTATACCTTAAATATGAATCATTATGATAGCCCTTCAGATGAAATACTTACAGAGTATATCGACCAGGATAATAACTGGAATGAGCTATATGATAAAGACGGTAATGAGGCTGCAATTGATATTCATTGGGGACTTCAGAAAACGATAGATTATTACGAAGAAAAATTCAGCAGAAATAGTGTTGATGACAAAGGAATGACCATTTTTGGTCTGGCACACTTAGGCAATAAGGTCGAAAATGCTTCCTGGACCGGCGCATGGGCGCAATTCGGAGATGGTGACAACCAGCCTTTTGTAAGCTTGGCCATTACAGGACATGAGCTAACCCATGCGGTAACACAATTTTCTGCAGGTTTAGTTTATCAGGGAGAATCAGGGGCAATGAACGAATCTTTTAGTGATATTTTTGGTGTTTCAATTGAATTTTATGCTGCAAAAGATACTAAAAATGACATCTGGATGCTGGGAGATGAATTGTACTCCCATGGTAGTTTAAGAAGCATGTCTAATCCAAAAGCTCAGGGGCAGCCTGATACTTATGGAGGAGCAAACTGGGCAAACCCGGCAGATACATCTTATGATAATGGGGGAGTGCACATCAATAGTGGAATTACCAATTACTGGTATTACCTTTTAGTAGAGGGTGGAGAAGGAGTAAATGACCTTAATAACAGTTACAGTGTAAAACCTATTGGTCTTGCTAAAGCTGAAAAACTTGCCTACATAACCCTTACAGAATATTTATCGCCATCTTCCAATTTCAGCGATATGCGTCAGGCGACTTTAATGGCTGCCGAAGATTTGTATGGACTAGGTTCTGAAGAGTATAAGCAAATTACCAATGCGTGGTATGCTATTGGCGTGGGTACAGCTTATTCTGAGAGACAAATAGTAGTTACGGCAGTTGAAAACCCTTCCACGCCTTGTGGACCATTAAAAGGGGATGAACCTTTTTATGTGACTATTAGAAATACCGGAGCTACTGTGATCAAAGCAGATGAAGTCCTGAATTTCAAATTAAGAGCAATGGCAAGCGCCTTAGGCAGATTGATAACTTTTTATACTTTTGATGGTCAGGTTCCTTTTGCGAAAAATTTAGCGCCGGGTCAAGAGACGACTTTAAAAATTCAAGCCACAATTCCGTACCAAAAGGGCGGAGCTGTCAATTATGTAGAAGTTAAACTTGACTTGCAACCTGTAGTGGAATTTGGTGCGAAAGACGGATATTCTTTTGTTTCAAATATAACTGTTCCTAATGCAGAGAAAGATTTTGACATCAAGGTAACGGCACTTGATCTTCCAATGTACACAGGTGATGCGCTTATGGCAAATTATACGCCAGCGATTACCTTTACTAATTTAGGCTGTCAGGATATTCCAGCCGGAACTGTCTTAAAAATTGGATATACAGATACAAAAGCAGGAAGTGTTACAGTTTGGAAAGATGTTACGCTTGCGACTGCTTTTAAGGGCAAATCTCAGATGACGGTTACTTTTGATACTTCTATTGATTTATCAGCTCAAGGTTTACATACCTATGAGGGCTATGTTACATTAGCTCAGGATCCAGTAACTACTAATAATAGTATCTTAAATGCTGCATACAGCGGTATAGTAACGCAGCTTCCTTATTCTGAAGGCTTTGAAAGAACACCTGGAGGCTGGAATACAAAAGCGCTGAGCGGAACTCAGAAGTATTTGTTTCAGAATTATCCTGTTTCATTTAGAAATACTAAATCACAGTATATCTGGGCAACTACAGATATAAAAGGAAATGAAAGAATGACTCTCAATGGTGATTTTGTCCTGGAATCTCCAATCTTTGACTTTACAAATGTTGTTTCTCCCTATATTGAATTTGATTTATATTATCTGTTTCATAAAGGATATGATGGCTTAATTGTGGAATATTCTGAAGATAAAGGTAAAACATGGAAAAAAGTTGAGAATGTTAATTATCCTGAAACACTGCATTATGATGATACACAAGGCGGCTGGTTTACAGGTGTAAATACGCAGCTAAAGAAAGATCCGTATCAAATGCGCTTAGATGATCTTGCCGGAAAAAAAGTTGCGGTTCGTTTTCATGTAAAAACAGATGATTATAACGATGGCTTTTTAGGAGGATTTGTAGATAATATTCTAGTGGGTGATGCGCCTTACGACTTGGAAGTTTTATCTGCCAAATTAGACGCAGGAAAATGTGACATCAACAATACTAATGTTAGCATAAGTGCTAAAATTAGAAATAATTTTGCGACAACAAGCCAGGTGGTAAATGTGACCACTAAAGTCCTTGATGCTGCCAAAAATGAAGTTTTTTCAAAAACCGAAAAAATAACTCTAAATTTTGCAAAGTTTCAAGATACTTTAACGTATTCCATTTCAGGCATCAACCTTCAAAATGTTGGGGAGCACACTATTACTGTTTCTGTTTTTCCTGAAGACATGACAAAGGATGTTAAACAAGGTAATAATGTTATAACTTTTGCATACGATAACTGGAACAATGAAGATATGAAAGTCTCCGTACTTCCATATAAAATGGACTTTGAAGATGCAGGCAAATACAAAGGCTGGAGAACTTCGGAGAATAAAGGAGCAGCGGGATGGCAACATGGAGTACGTGCAGAATTAGGATCTCCAGGATGGTTTCTTGCAGATCACACCAAATTTATGGCTAGTAATGATGACAAATGTAATTGTGATGCTTCAAACGATATGCTGGTTTCGCCGGTATTTGATTTAACAAATTACAAAGAAGCACATTTATCATTTGATGGTTATGGAGATTCGCAGCACCTATCTGACGGTTATGTAAAAGTGAGCACCGATGGAGGACAAACCTGGACAGAAGTCTTTCATATGCCTTATTATGGCGCATGGTGGGAATATGATGTAGATTTGACAGCTTACGCAGGAAAATCTTGTGTTCAGGTGGCATTTCAGCATAATGATAATGGATTTTTTGCTAGTGGTTTTGCTGTGGATAACATCGAAATTAAAGAGAAAAAGGATTATTTGCGATTATCTAATTTTAGTGTAGCGGAAACTGTTTATGAGGATGCTCCTTCAAGTGAATTTTTTGTAAGTGTTAAGAATTTAGCCTACCAGACAATTAACAAAGTTAAAGTTGAATATCAAATCACTCAAAACGGAACAGCAGTAGGCGCTCCGGTAGTCATAGAAAAAAATGATGAGATACTTGTAGGTCAGACTATTGTTTATAAAATAGATGGTCTTCCAAAATTAGCAGCAGGAAATTACGAAATTAATGTGAAAGCTACTGCAGATGGTGCTTCAAGCGCACAAAATATTGCAAGTACTTTTCAGGTTATCGACAAAGCTTCGGAGTTAAGCAAGGAAAATTTCTCCAATATAACTCAGGGCTCCATATTTGGTTCGACGGGATTTGTATCGAATCAGAGTGATGACAACTATCCTTGGAGAGCTCTTACAACTCCTGATAATACTTATTTGACAATTCCTCTAAAAGATCACACAGGTGATACAAATGGAAAACTATTATACAGCCAGTTAGAAGGTGCTTACTATTATAGTGAGTTAGTCTCACCACTTTATAAACTCTCTGCAAACACTACAGCCTTAGAATTTTATTATGCAATGCAGAGTAATGTTAATGATGCTCTAATTATTGATATTAAACCGGTAGATGGGCAGTGGACCGAAATATGGAGAGCTGCTAATCAGGGAACATATGCAGATACTCAATGGAAAAGAGGTGTAGTGAATATTAAAAATTATGCTGGCAAGTCAGCCATGCTGCGTTTTAGACATGCTAAATCTGATGGATACTCTTATATGGTTTTTGATGACATAAAGGTAATAAGTGAAACAGTTTTGGATGTCTCATTACAGATCTTGTCTCCAAAAGACATTTGCGGCAACAGCGAAGTAAAAGTTAGGCTGACCAATGAAGGACAAAAGGTGATCACAGAAAATTCTGTTCAATTAGATTTAAACTATCAAAATACAGGGGAGAATATCTCAGAAGTTGTAACATCGGGAATTCCTGTTGGGCAAAGTATTGAGTATACTTTCAAAAAACAGCCTAAATTAGATGACAGAGAAGATTCACATGTATTTACGATTAATGCAAAATTGGAAAATGATATTATCGAACAAAATAATATTGTCAAAAATTATACCTACCAGGGTGTATCGTTAGATTTCAAAATATTTGACAGTCCGGTTATTCATGGATATGCAGATAAAACCTTGTATATCGACGCAGAAAGTAATTTTTTAGAGCGTGAATTGGAAGTTTCTTCCTATGCGTGGAATACTGGTGCTGTGACAAATGGCATAGAAGTAAGTACAGCTGGAGATTACACAGTTACAGCAGTATTAAAGAACGGATGTACGGTTTCTGAAACAATAAAAGTTGTATTGGATACTTTCGAATCTGAATTACCAAGTGGAAGTCTTTGTGGTCCGGATGTAGTTTTAAATCCAGGTAATTACAAAGCTTATGAATGGTTCGATGGGTCTACAGAACCCACTTATACTACTACAGAAAGCGGGGATTACTATGTAACTGTTTACAATGAAAGCGGATTAGGCAAAACCTTGAAAACCAGTATTTCGATTCTTGAAAATACAGTTCCGGAGATTCAGCTTTTAGGTGAAAATAAATTAATAGCTTCAGCAGATGCAACATCGTATCAATGGTATTTAAACGGGAGACCTATACCAAATGCAACTCAAAAAATGGTTGCCACAATTTGGGAAGGAAGCTACACTCTTCAGGCAACAAACAGCAACGGATGTAATAGTATGTCGACGCCTATTGAATCCAAAGGTTTGATTATCGGAAAACTAACGAATGCTTTTAGAGTTTTCCCAAACCCGGCTGCTGATAATGTAAATATCTTTTTAGCAGATGCTATTGAGGGTAAAACAGAGATGAAAATTTACGCAATGGATGGAACTTCATTATGGAGCAAAACCTACACCTCAATGCCGTCTAGCATAAATGTAAGCCAATTGATTACAGGAGTTTATGTTTTAGATTGTACGGTGAATGGAAAAAGATATACAGCTAAGATCATTAAGAAATAACAAAAATTACAGATAGAATTGGCAACTCTAATTTTAGAGTTGCCAATCTTAAAAACAAACAAGTATTATGAAAAAATCCATGCTAGTTTTATGTACACTGCTTTTGTGTGCAGCTGTTGCGGCCCAAACCGATAAGGTAAAAATTGGCGTAAAAGCAGGTTTAAATATTTCGCGTCTTATCTCTGATGAAAACCAATTGGATTCATCTGGAAAAACAGGTTTTACCGCTGGTCTTATGGCTGAAATTCCTCTGGCGAAAAACTTTGCAATTCAGCCCGAAGTTTTATATAGCCAACAGGGAATGAAATTTTCTTATTCTGATGTAGATGTAGAAAATTCTCATTATAAAAGCACAATCGAACTAAACTATTTAAACATTCCGGTAATGTTAAAGTATTATGTTGTAAAGGGATTAAGCGTGCAGGCGGGACCTCAAATCGGAATTCTTTTAAAGGCCAATAATAAATATCAGGATAACTTTTTGGGCTATGAAAATCAAGAAACTTTTAATTTGTCCGATTATGCAAATGGTATCGACACCTCTGTAAATTTTGGATTAGGTTATCAGTTTAAAGATAAGTTTTATGCAGACTTAAGATATAATATTTCCTATTCGGATATATTTAAAGATGCTAGTGCCAATACATATATTATTAACAGTGATATGAAGAATAGAGTTTTTCAAATAACGGTAGGTTATTTTTTTAAATAGAGTTAGTAGTATTCTTTATACCCTGTAAAAGCCACTCATTTTAGAGTGGCTTTTTTCGTTTAATTTAACACAATTCAGGAAGATATATACTTTTTTGAAGGACAAAGTTTTGTTAGTATGCTTTTCTTTTTTTCCAATTGTATTGATCTTTACCGAGGTTGCAGGAATTTTTCTTTTCCAAAGTCAAAAGCATTTTATCTAGTACTTTTTTATCAATCCATTGTCCATTTACAAAAACACCCGATATCATCCTTGTGTTGCTTATATCATCTAAAGGATTTGCATCAAGCAAGATAAGGTCTGCATATTTTCCAACTTCGATTGTACCAGTTTTGTCCTCAATTCCCAGCCAAAGGGCAGGTAGGCGGGTAGCAGAAGCCAATGCTTCTTGGTTTGTAAGTCCGGCTTTAACCAGAAGTTCAAGTTCATCGTGAAGCGCCCACCCCCAAACCACTCCCGACACTCCGGAATCTGTTCCAGCTACAATTGGAACTTCAGCATCCTTAAATGCCTTTACTAAACGGAAATGAAAGTCAACCATGCTATCAATACGGGCAATGCGCTTTGGATCAGTTTCATTATTATAATGATTGGAATAAAGCCATTTACTCTGCATAAGCGGATGTACATATTTAAGACTTGGTAAATTCCGAATACCGTCAAGGGAATGGGTTTGCTCAGCGATCCTCTGCATAGTTGTTAAGGTTGGAGTAAGCCAGGTTCCGTTTTCTTTGGCAAGTTTTGCAAAACGCTGCGCATCCTCATTGCGCAGGTCCTTACTTTGCTTGGATAGCTCCTCGGCATGTGCTATCATATCAAAATTGGGAACAAATGCTTGCTCTAATCTCCCTTTAAAAGCGTTAGGAATATGACCTACAACTTTCATATGGTTTTTTAAAGCCTCATCAACAATGGCTTTATAGGTTTCAATATTTAAGCCTGAATATACTTTAATAAATTCATAGCCTTGCGCTTTGGCGATACGAACACTTTGCCTTCCGTCTTCTGGTGTATTGGCAATATTTCCCGAACCGTCCCCGCCATCGATCAAAAATGCCAGCGCAATGCGGGGTCCAATCACCTTTTGCTTAATAATTTCATTTCTTTGTCCAAAATGCTCTACCCTGGCACTTAATTCCAGTACAGTTGTAACGCCGTTTGCGATATACAATAGCATAAAATCTTGCGTGTCCGAAAAAAGAGTGGCACCTTTTGTAGGATAATCTGAAGCGAAATTTATGTCCGCCAAATTGTGCACATGCATATCAACCAAGCCGGGAATCAGCCATTTATTTTTTGCATCTATGATTTTTGCATCCTCAGGAATTGTTCCATTGATGGAGAAAATTTTGTTCTCTTTAATAACCAAAGTAGCATTTTTGATGACTTTATTATCTGTAGTCATTGTAATGATATTCACATTCCTGATTGCATAGGTTTCATTTTTTAAAACATCTTCATTTGGAAGGTTTTTGCATGACAGATGTTTAGAATTTGAACATCCCATTAATATTGTCAGGATAAAAAGCAACAGTGAGAGATAGTAATAATTTCTGTATGTCATAGCCTTGATAAATTTGGTATAACTTATTTATAATGATGACCTGGTAACTATTATACACGCAATTTTGGTTAAATTGTATTGGCAAACATCATGTTATATTTTATTTCAAAAATATAAATTATTAGCTACAAATTACCATACGGACTTTTTATTTGAATATAAATAACTCCATGAAGCGATTTTTTTTATCCTAAATAATAAATTCCAGTTCAAAACTAAATAGCTCCAAACCAAATATCTCCAAACTGATTTATTTTTGAAGATTTTCACGGTAGAAATAGATCAACATTAAAAAAGGAGGTGTCTTTTTCTGTTTTTTGGTTGCAAATTATAATTTGAAACCACTTTTGCCCCTATGTATTATTTCTCTTATTATTTTAGAATTAATTTTAGATTAACTGCTATGTAATTTAGTATTATTATTTAATTTAAATCTATAAAATATGAAAAGAGTACCAAAAACAACAGTCAGATTTTTATCATTAATCAGCTTATTTGCTGTGATGAAAACCTATTCCCAAAAAATCCAAACAGACAAAAATCAAAAAGATGCAACCAGTTTTACCCAGAAAGCCAATAATGATTTGTTGTCCTATTTGCCTTTTTCAGACAAAACGGATTATGAGAATGCAAAAAGAGGTTTTATTGCTACAATTCCGGCAGGAAATATAAAGGATGAAAAGGGAAATGTGATCTACGATATGAAACAGTACGATTTTATAAAAGGTACTGCGCCGGCAACCACAAACCCAAGTTTATGGCGTCAGAGTGAACTGAACAGTATTAACGGCTTATTTGAAGTAAAAAAAGGTTCAATCTATCAAATCAGGGGACTAGATTTGGCTAACATGACTTTAATTGTCGGTAAAACAGGATGGATTATAATTGATCCTCTTTTATCTCCCGAGACCTCTAAAGCCGGATTAGCACTTGCAAATGAAAAGGTGGGAAAGAGACCCGTTGCGGCAGTTATCATTACACACAGCCATATCGATCACTTTGGAGGAATAAGAGGTGTTGTTGATGAAAAAGATATAAAAAGCGGTAAAATACCAATTTATGTTCCTGAAGGATTTTTCGATCATTCAATCAGTGAGAATGTAATGGGAGGAAATACAATGGGAAGAAGGGCTTCTTACATGTATGGAAATTTACTTCCAAAGGATGCAAAAGGAACATTAGGAAGTGGCCTGGGACAAACGACCTCTACTGGATTGGCCGGTATTCTGGACGGTACCGTGAAGATTAATAAACTTGCGGGTGAGCAAAAAACTGTGGATGGTTTAAAAGTAGAGTTTATTTATACTCCTGAATCTGAAGCTCCTGCCGAGATGATGTTTTATTTCCCGGAACTTAAGGCATTTTGCCAGTCAGAAGATTTGACCCATACCCTTCATAATTTATACACCTTAAGAGGGGCACAAGTGCGTAACGGCCAGAAATGGAGTGCTTATATTGATTTGGCACTTGCCAAATGGGGAGATGATGTGGAGTTTTCTTTTGCTTCTCATCACTGGCCAACCTGGGACAATAAAAACATTAAACCGTATTGGGAAAAACAACGTGATTTATACCGTTTTATCCATGACCAAACTTTAAGGCTGGCCAATGAGGGGTATACTCCAATAGAGATTGCCGAAATGCTGAAACTTCCCGAATCATTAGATAAAGAGTTTTACAGCCGTGGCTATTATGGGACTTTAAGCCATAATGTGCGCTCTCAGTATCAATTGTATTTTGGATGGTTTGATGGAAATCCTTCCAATTTAAATAAATTAACTCCTGTAGATGCCGGGATAAAATATGTTGAATTTATGGGCGGCGCGGATAATTTATTATCTAATGCCAAAAAATCGTATGATAAAGGGGAATATCGCTGGGTGGCTGAAGTGGTGAGCCATTTGGTTTTTGCAGATCCAAAAAACCAGGATGCAAGAAATCTTCTGGCAGATGCTTACGAACAATTGGGTTACGTAGCTGAATCTGGTCCGTGGAGAAACTTTTACCTGTCAGGTGCAACAGAATTAAGAAATGGAGTTAAGGTATTACCATCTCCTGATACAGCAGGTCCGGATATGGTTCGTGGTATGAGTACTGATTTATTTTTTAATTTTCTGGCTATGAAATTTAAAGGAACAGAGCCTGATGCTACGGCTATGAAATATAATTTTAATATTGTCCTTCCGGATGTAAAAGAAAAAGTAGCCTTAATTGTAGAAAATGGAGTTGTAAATCCTAGAATTGGTGGAAGTGTAAAAGACAATGTTACAGCCACAATTACAATCAATAGAAGTGACTTGAATAAAGTAAGTTTGAAAGAAGCCTCTTTTGCTGATTTATTAAAATCAAAAGCAATAAAAATTGATGGAGATCAAAATGCTTTTACAACATTTTTAGGAAAAATAGACAGCTTCAATTTCTGGTTTAATATTGTTGAACCTTAATTATAAATAAACAGATCCGGTCTGGCGCTGTCTAATGATGGATACCCGCTGAAATTATTGAAAGTTTGTTGAGATGCAAGAGCATTTCAGCGCGGTATCCTTATTTATCAGCTAGCATCAGACTGACACAACTAAAAAAATATTTTAACAACATATTTAAAGGGAGTTTTATTCATATGATGGGCAATGAACTTTACATTGATAATGCACTATTGGAATTTATGGCTGAAGATTATAATCTGCATCCATAAAAACAAAAAAGGATGCAGCTCTGTATAAGTTTGAGATTACTTCCCAGGAATTAAAATTTCAGGTATCAGATAAGTAAAAAACTTCCATTTCTCATTCCTGCTTTTAAAGTTTCTGTCAAATGCTTCATAAGAAAAAATGACACTTTATAAATGTAATTAATACTTAAAGTTATGAATCAGATATTCAGCACAAAATTTTTAGTCTGTATTTTATTTTTCTCTATTGTCAGTCTTCATGCGCAGGATGATGCTGCTGAGCTGGCCAAGAAGCTTGCCAATCCGATTGCCAGCCTAATCAGTGTACCTTTTCAGAACAATAGTGATTATGGTATTGGAGATTTAAAAGGAAGCCGTAATACGCTCAACTTCCAGCCGGTCATACCAATAAGCATAAACGAAAACTTAAATATGATCGCAAGGGTTGTATTGCCCATAGTTACACAGAATAATATTACAGGAATCGCCGAAAAACAGAGCGGATTAAGCGATGCGGTAGTTAGCGCTTTTTTCAGTCCAAAAAACACAAAAAATGGTTTCACCTGGGGAGTAGGACCTGCTTTTCTAATCCCTACAGGAACAGATGATTTCCTTACCAGTAAAAAGTTCGGTATAGGTCCCACTGCTGTGGCCCTAAAGCAGAGCAACGGATGGACCATAGGTGCACTAGTAAATCAATTGTGGAGCGTAGCGGGAAGCGATGAGCGTCCTGATGTAAGCCAAATGTTTGTACAGCCTTTTATAACGCACAACTGGAAAAGCGGAGCCGGTATAGGCCTTGTAGGGGAATGGACACAGAACTGGGAAGCCAGAACTACTTCAGTATGGCTGATCCCGAATGTCAGCGGAGTGACAAGTATCGGTAAGCAAAAAATTTCATTGGCTATCGGACCCCGTGTGCATCTTATTGCCCCTGAAAGCATGAGAGCCGATTGGGGATGGAGAGCTATGGTTATTTTTCTTTTCCCTAAGTGATTTATAGAATATACCTTTAAAATCAGGATCTGCTTTGTTCTCTGTGCTGAAATTTATTGGGACTTCTGTAAAAATGATATCTATAATGAAACATGGATAAATTTCTTGATTTTTTGCAATTTCAGCTGAGTTCTTTTATGCGTTGCGTCCCTATTGTTTTAACTTCAATAAAGCAGTTGAAATACCCATAGCATATGTGAGCAGCAGGGACTAATTATTTTTTATATAATTACGATCGATTTTTATCCTATCACTATGCTGAAATATATTTGCCTTTCTTTTTTTTATTTTGTCTGCGCAGTTTCTTCGGCCCAGACAGATAATTTAAATCAATTTTGGAATCAGTATGATTTTACAAGAGATTTAAGTCAGAATTGGGTATTGCAGGGGGATGCCGGATTTGTGTCAAGCAGTACCCCGGATGACCCTAATATGTTTCACGGCATAACCCAGTATTACCTAAGGGGATGGATCCATTATTATGCGTTTGAAAAATGGAAATTTTCTGCTTTTATTTCTAATTATTCAAATAAAAACGTTCCTGAATTAAATCAAAAACAAGCACGGGAATTCAGAACTGCCCTGCAGGCAACTTATAGTTTATATCAGTCTGCGGCTGTTAAAATTAACCTGCGGGCTAGATTCGAAGACAGGCATATGCAAACTGATGAAAATTATATGGAAGCTGTAGAACGCCTCAGATTTCAGGTTAAGGCAGTGTGCCCACTATCAACGCTAGGGGTAAAAGTAAAAAAAATGTATGTTTTCGCTTCCGATGAACTGTTTTTTAAAACTAAAAGCCAGGTAAGTGGCCCGGAGGTATTTGACCGAAACAGGGCCATGGTGGGCTGTGGATTTGCTTTTTCAGAGGATATTAAAATTGAGGCGGCATACGCCAATGAAATCATGCCCCGAAGCGGAACAGACAAATTAGTAAATGCTTTTCAAGTCAAAGGGGTTTTTAATAATATATTTTCCCATTTATTAAAACCATTTAAAAGAAAAAAGAATGAGGTTGACCAGGGCGAAGGTGATTTATAGCTTAATTGGCAGCACTAGCTTAATATCGTAAAAATTAGTTAGAAGTGACTGCTTGTGTTTTTCACTGCAAGGCATATCTTTAATAACATTAGATCAGAATTATGGGATATGAAAAATTAACATCAAAACAAAAGAAATATTATTTAGCAAAAATAGAAAGGGTCCTGGCCTCCAATAAGCTCTTTTTGCAAAATGATTTTTCTCTGCCGGATCTTGAAAAAGAAACAGGAATTAAGCTTCATACTATTTCGTATATAATTAATTCGCAAATCAATCATCATTTTACTGATTATATTAATTTAAAGAGAATTGATTATTTTAAAGGAAAAATTAACGATGCCGACTGGAAAGGTTTAACGCTCGAAAAAATGATCCAGGCTTGTGGCTTTAAGTCCAGGACCACGGGTTACAGGGCATTTAAAAAACATTTAGGCATTGCTCCTTCAGAATATTTAAAATTGTACAGAGTGCACAGCCCTAGGTCATATTGAAGCAATTATATAGGTTTAAGGTATTAGACATAAATCAGGTTTTTTAAATTTAAAATTTTTCATATGCTGCAGACCAGATTCATTGAGTCATTAATTTTAATTTTTAGTTTAAGCCTTCTCTTCGGGGCTAATTGCTTGGGACAGGAAACTAAGGAGTCATTTGATCCCCATCATCAGTTGTCTATTGTCCTTAGTCATGCCCATGTCTTTGATGGAAGAGATGATGAAGGACATAGGGAAGTGCTGTCATTGCCCTCATGGGGAATTGATTATACCTATCATTTTACCCAGAAATGGGCTGCGGGTCTTCATACTGATTTTATTGTTGAAAAATTTGCAGTTCAAAAAAATCTGGCTAGCGGCCAGGAGAAAGAAACAATTGAACGCAGCTATCCGATTGCTCCGGCTATTGTGGGTATTTATAAGCTTAATGAACATTGGAGTTTTTTACTTGGAATGGGTGGTGAATTTGCCAAAGAGGAGGATTTTCTGCTCACCAGGGCCGGTATTGAGTATGGATATGAACTGCCAAAAGGATGGGAGCTCTTGGGAAGTTTGGGTTATGATTTCAAATGGAATGCTTATGATACCTGGACCATTGGAATTGGAATAGGCAGGAGTTTTTGATGAAAAAAATGGGTTTCCTAAAACCGTAAGCAGTAGCCGGGGTGTATTTCATATTATTTTTTATGTTTAATATTATTTTTAGGAGCTTTTCCCGCTATTCGTTCCACCCGAGCATAGCGAACTGGCGAAGCAATCTTTTGTGCCGAACACCGGGACAAAAGGATTTTCACTTCTATCGGGGCTAGGGCTGCCCGAGAGTCCTGTTTTGTCCTGAAGATATAATATATGCTAACCTAAACTTCTTAGGCATTGATTTTGCTGGTTTTCTGGTTTTGTAAATTATCTTTTGCCACGATTTGACACAAAACTTAAAACGTCACTTCTAAAATACTTTTTATCAAATATTGTAAATTTAAGTGATAGCGACCATCCGATTTCAATTTAAAGTCCGCCGGTGTGCCGGGCTCTTACAGGAGGATTACCGATAAGGACACTCACAAAATCCGGGTGAATAAATACGCTAGTAAGTGTTGGCGCCCACTTTGGAACCTTCAATTTTAGAATTAACACTGTTAAACTAACAGAGACTTGCTGTTCAAAATAGTGCAAAATAACGCAGTAAACCATAAAGAACACTTATTACTATAAGGTACAGCATATTTAGCTTATAGTTTATAAGTAAAAACAGCGATAATAGAACCCATCCAAGTGACATCCAGTCAAAATTATGTAAAGCAATACCTTTGCCTGAAAACAAAATACCTTCTCCAAGATAAAAGGCAAGATTTATAATAACCCCGACAACAGCAGCGGTGATTAATGATAGAACGGCTTGTACGGTCTGATTTTTTTGGGATTTTTCAATCAGTGGCGCGCCTATAAAAATCATGATAAAATTGGGAAGAAACGTAAAATAACTTGCTGTCAGAAGGCCAACAGTTCCCATAAGCAAAGAGCCGTTAAAGTGATTTAACCCTGCCATAAAACCTACATACGAGAGTACGATCACCAGCGGCCCGGGAGTGGTTTCGGCCAAAGCAAAACCATCTATCATTTGGGATTTGGAAAGCCAGGCCAGTTTATTTGTTACCAAATTGGCTACATAGGGAATCACAGTGTAAGATCCGCCAATGGTTAAAAATGCAGTTTGGGTAAAAAGCAAGGAAAGCTTTTGCCAAAATAGCGTATCGGTCAGCAGAAATGTTAGGCTTAAAAAGGGAACAAGCCAAAGAAATATAAAGACAACAGACTGCTTTATTATTGTTTTTAAAGATGTCTTGTGTGGGGTTTGATCACTATTTATATAGTATAAATCCTCATGATCTCGGGTCGTATTCTTTTCTTTTTTCAAGAGCATAACCCCTGGCACAGCAATACGAATTAGAACTGAAAAAAAGATGACCCCAAATAGTATTAAAGGAGTTGAAATATGAAGAAAATAGGAACAGGTAAATGAGCAAAAAGCAGCCGTATAATGTAAAAAAGTTGTTAATGATTTTTGTCCTACTTTCCACGTAGCAGAGATGATAATAGCCAGTACTGCGGGTTTTAAACCATTAAAAACAGATCCCAGTAACGGGGTATTGCCATAAAGGGCATAGATAATACTCAGACACAAGAGAATAAACATAGAAGGTAATATAAAAAAAATACCTGATATAATGCCACCTTTAATTCCATGTAATTTCCACCCAAGATAAATTGCTAACTGATGAGCTTCCGGACCTGGCAAAATCATACAAGCATTAAGTGCACTAAAAAACTTCCTGTTACTAACCCATTTCTTTTTTTCGACCAGAAAATCATGCATAATGCTAACATGACCTGTTGTACCGCCAAAACTTATCCAACCTAGTATAAACCAAAAACGAATTGCCTCCGCAAAATTTGGCTGTTGAATTTTATTTTTTTTTAATGTTTGCATTTATGTAGGTTTTCCAATTTGGCTTATTTACGAACCAATTCTTATATGAAGTTTGGACCTTGTTTACTTTGCACTTCCGTAAGTGTAAGCAAGGTTTTTCGAGTTGCAAAGTTAAGTAAGTTATTAGGTTTGCAGTAATCTCTTAAAAAGTTCTTTATTACTATAGTTAGAAAATTGATTGTAAAGTTTCAAATCTAAACTTCTTAGTCCTTATTTGGCCAGGAATCTTTTTTTTTAAAGCATTTTTGTGCCACGATTTGACCAAAGTGCTTAAATTACCCTTTTTAGCTTCTATCTGCTCAAAAAAACTTAAACTATCTAAAATGAATGCTGTAGTTCTGGTATATTTGATATATTCGAAGCCAAAATTGGTTGAAGTTAACCACACAACCATGCTCATGGTGCCAAAGTAGGTTAAAGAGTGTCAATAAGTCACCTACGGTAGAATAATTTTAATAAGAGTATTGCTAATCAGCAAAGTGTTAGAACCGTGTTAAATTTTTGCTATTTATAAATTTGGAAAAGAAAAGTCAAGATTTGTGCTACTCAATTGTATTTCAACCCTACTAAATTTGCAAGTACAAAAGGAACAATCCTATAATAATAGAAGTCTTCACGATGAAGTTAGCGTATATTCTTTTTTTGCAAATTTGCCTCTTAACTATCCCAAATAGTTATAGTAATGGTATTGTAAATAGGGTGAATAGTCATGCGGTAACTGAATCCGTTTTTAGTACTTCAACTACAGCTAAGACTACATTTGAAAAAGCATTTTCAGATTCTGATGATTTAAAATTTGTTTTATTTGAGAATACTTCTGAAACAGAAAAATGCAGCAACCCTTTACTTGCACCTCTACTTTATTTAAATAAAAGCTTAAGGGACAGTTGTTTTGTTTGCACAGAAAGTGCGAAATTAAATAATAAAGGGTTATTGGAGCGAAACTTTACTCCTTTTCGAAACATGTCAAGAAATATCCTATTTCACAGCTTTAAAATCCACTTTTAATTCTTTTTAAACTGCTTAGCTGCAATTTAGTGTACTAGATTTATGGTAAAAATGAAGTTTTTTATCGTGAATGAAAAGACGTGCCAACATTTAAATGGAGAATAAAAATTACTTATTTCTCATTACACTTTGCAGTAAACAAGACAGTTGCAGGTCTTTTTATAAATGCATCACCAGTTTATCTAAATAAAATTCTATTTAGAAAGCGCAACTATTGCCTACACTTCAACCTATTTTTTATTGCATCTGAAAAAATCATAATTGATCTAAAAAGACTCAGTTATGGAGCTTTCAATGTTACACGTTATTTTTTAACTAAAATATTTTATTATGCATTTAACACCAAGAGAAATTGAGAAACTAATGCTGCATACAGCTGGCGAATTAGCTCAAAAAAGGAAAGCCCGTGGCTTAAAACTAAATTATCCTGAAACCATTGCTCTTATTAGCAGTGAATTGATGGAATGTGCACGCGATGGCAAAACAGTAGCCGAGTTAATGCAATATGGCGCGACACTGCTTCGAAGAGAAGATGTAATGGAAGGCGTTGCGGAAATGATTCATGATATTCAAATTGAAGCTACATTTCCTGATGGCACCAAACTAGTAACTGTGCACAATCCTGTGCGATAAACTTAAAAAAAACATAGCGATGATTCCAGGAGAAATTATATTAAAAGATAGTGCTATTATTTGTAATGATAGCCGTGAAACGTTAACTGTAAAAGTTACCAATACCGGAGACAGACCAATCCAGGTAGGTTCCCATTTTCACTTTTTTGAAGTGAACAGAATGATGTCATTTGACAGAGAAAAAGCATTCGGAATGCGATTAAACATTATTGCCAGTACAGCAGTGAGATTTGAGCCAGGAGAAGAGAAAGAAGTTGAACTGACTGAGTTTGGCGGAAACCAGCGACTTTTTGGACACAACAACTTAGTAGATGGAGACTTATCTCCGCATAACAAAGCTGTTGCATTAGAACGTTTAAAAGAAGGCGAATTTAAAAATGTGAAATCATGAGTTTAGAGGTAACTAGAAAAAATTATACGAGTATTTTTGGTCCAACTGTTGGAGATCAAATACGTTTAGGAGATACAGAGCTTATTATAGAAATTGAAAAAGATTTCTGCTCTTATGGAGACGAAGCAAAATTTGGAGGCGGAAAAACAGTTAGAGACGGTATGTGCCAATCTTCTACTGCTTTGCGTGATGAAGGTGTTCTAGATTTTGTAATTACTGGTGCGACAATTATTGACCACTGGGGAATTGTAAAAGGAGATATTGGTATTAAAGATGGGAAAATTGTTGGAGTTGGTAGAGCGGGAAATCCTGATACCATGGACAATATCACACCAGGCATGATTATCGGAGCTTCAACAGAAGTTCATGGAGGACATGGATATATTGTTACAGCTGGAGGAATTGATACGCACATACACTTTATTAGTCCTACTCAAATTGAAACAGCTTTGTACAGTGGTGTTACTACCATGATCGGTGGTGGAACTGGCCCTGCTGATGGAACAAATGCTACAACAGTTACTCCAGGAAAACACAACATCAAAAGAATGTTACAGGCTGCAGAAGCATTTCCTGTAAACGTTGGTTTTTTCGGAAAAGGAAATGTGGCTACAGAAGCTCCAATTGAAGAACAAATCGAAGCAGGAGCCTTAGGAGTAAAAATCCATGAAGATTGGGGGGCAACTCCAGCTGTAATTGATGCTTCTTTAAAAGCGGCAGATAAATATGATGTGCAGGTAGCCATTCATACCGATACGCTTAATGAAGGAGGATTTCTTGAAGATACCATGAATGCTATTGCAGGACGTGTTATCCACACCTTCCATACCGAAGGAGCAGGTGGTGGCCATGCGCCTGATATTATCAAGGCGGCAATGTATCCAAATGTATTGCCAGCATCTACAAATCCAACCAGACCTTATACAACAAATACTATCGATGAACATTTGGATATGTTGATGGTTTGTCATCATTTGAGTCCGCAAATCCCGGAAGATGTGGCTTTTGCCGATTCGCGTATTCGCCCTGAAACTATTGCTGCAGAAGATGTGCTTCAAGATATGGGAGTGTTCAGTATCATGAGTTCTGATTCTCAGGCTATGGGACGTGTAGGTGAAGTAATTACCCGTACTTGGCAAACGGCAGATAAGATGAAGAAACAGAAAGGTCATTTAGCCGAAGATGCAGCAAACAAAAACGACAACTATCGCGCAAAAAGATATGTGTCTAAATACACAATTAATCCTGCAATCGCGCACGGAATTTCTAATTATGTTGGGTCAATAGAAGCAGGCAAAATTGCTGACTTGGTAATTTGGAAACCTTCATTATTTGGAGTGAAGCCAGAAATTATCGTAAAAGGAGGTTTTATTGCCGCAAGCAAAATGGGGGATGCTAATGCTTCTATTCCAACACCGCAGCCTATTATTATGCGTAATATGTTTGGAACGTATGGAAAAGCATTGACTAAAACGGTTTTTACCTTTGTTTCTCAGGCAAGTATTGATAATAATATTGCCGAAGAATATGGTTTGGAAAAGAAATTGTTAGCTGTTTCAAATTGCAGAAACATTGGCAAGGCTGATATGATTCATAACAACGCAACTCCGGAGATCATGGTAAATGCTGAAAACTATACCGTGACAATCGATGGAGAAAAAATCACCTGCGAACCAGTGGATAAACTTCCACTGGCACAATTATACTATTTATTTTAATTAATAACTCTTATTCTACTTCTTACTGCGGCAATTCATTTTGTTGCAGTAAGATTAGGGATAAAAACCTCAAAAAAGAATTTTATGAATAATTGGAAAATTAATTTGGGTTTTATTCTTTTTCTAGTATGTGCCAGTCTTACAACGGTTCGTGCACAAAAAGGATCTTTAATGCTTTATGGTTCTTTAACTTATAAAGATAATAATAATACGGGAAGTAGTTTTGGTGCAAATCCAATTGGGGTGGGATATTTTTTTAATGATCATGTTGTTGCAGGGATGAATTTTGCTTTTGATCAAGAGAAAAACGCAGCAGGAAATCTTACCGACTCTAAACACGAAATCGGTCCTTTTTACAGTGACTCTTGGAGTATCGGAGATCATTTTGCCATTATCGCTCAGGCTGACGCGCATTATGTATGGGGAAATACGCTTATGAATACTCCAGGATCTTATAGCTATAACGGTTATCTGGGAAGAATCTATCCAATTGTAGCCGTACTTCTTGGTCATGGATGGGCACTAAAAGCGAAGTTCTGTGAATTATCATATGAAAATACTACAGGAAATGATGCAAATAAAACGAGTAATCGAACATTTGTTGCCGGAATAAATGGATCAACATTCGGATTAGGAGTTTCAAAAAACATTTCCCTTAAAAAATCGAAATAATGATTATACAACAGATAATAGGTAATACAAAAACACATTCAATTGAAGGTCTTGAGATCGATCTTCTCGAAATTGAGTGGTTTGAAACTACTAAGAGAATTCAGCGCAAGCGAACAAATTCAGGATTAGAAATTGCGATTAAGTTTATTCAGGAAGGTCAGCGATTGAATCAAGATGATATTCTTTATCAAGATGATAAAAAAGCAGTCGTTGTAAACATTAAACCTTGCGAAGCGATTGTAATGACACCTTCATCTTTATTAGAAATGGGTACGATTTGTTATGAAATTGGAAACAAGCATCTTCCATTATTTATTCAAAATAATCAGATTATGATGCCTTTTGAAATGCCAATGTTTAGATGGCTTGAAGCGAGTGGTTATAAACCAGAAAAACAGGAGATTAAGCTCTTGCATTTGCTAAAATCAAATGTAGCACCTCATGGTCACGGAAATTCGTCTCTTTTTACAAAAATCCTAAACATGGCTTCTTCAAATGACTAATATAGAAAACACTTATTTAGGAAGTCTTCTCCATTTGGCAGATCCAACTTTGCCAATTGGTGGATATACACACTCTAACGGATTGGAGACTTATGTTCAGGACGAGGCAGTAAATTCTGTGGCTTCGGCAAAAGAGTTTGTAACAAACATGTTAATGTATAACATTAAGTATAATGACGCAGCCTTTTTAAAACTAGCTTATGTAGCTGCCGCAAATAATGACTTTGAGACTATAATTAAACTCGATCAGGAATGCAGTGCTTTAAAGAGTCCGCGTGAAATACGCGAAGCAAGCCAGAAACTGGGAATTCGATTAATCAAGATTTTTCGAAGACAGAAGGCATTTGATCTCGTCAATGATTATGAACGTGCAATCGCCGATAAAAAGGCATCTGCACACTATTGCATTGCTTTTGGAATGTACGCGCAGTTGCTGGAAATTCCTCTGGACGAAGCTTTATTCGCATTCTATTACAATGCCGCTATCGGAATGATTACCAATTCGGTTAAGCTAGTGCCTCTAGGACAACTAGATGGACAAGATGTTTTATTCGAATTGGAGCCACTGCTTAAAAAATTAGCAAAAGAAACTTTAACAATAGACAGAGAACTTGTAGGTCTTTGCAGCATCGCTTTTGATATTCGATGCATGCAACACGAGAGACTTTATTCAAGATTATATATGTCGTAGGAAAAGAAGAGAGAATAAATAAGAAAGAGAAAATAAAAAAACAAAGAAATGGAAACTAGAAAATATGTAAAAATAGGAGTTGCTGGGCCTGTAGGATCAGGAAAAACAGCATTGTTAGAACGTTTAAGCCGAAAAATGCTAAACGACTATAATTTAGGTGTAATTACTAATGACATCTACACTAAAGAAGATGCCGAATTTATGGTAAAAAACAGTTTGCTGCCAAAAGAAAAAATCATTGGAGTAGAAACTGGAGGATGTCCTCACACAGCGATTCGTGAAGATGCGAGTATGAATTTGGAAGCAGTAGATGAATTGGTTTCACGCTTTCCTGATATCGAATTAATTTTAATTGAAAGTGGTGGAGATAACCTTTCAGCAACTTTTTCACCAGATTTGGCCGACGTTACGATTTTCGTAATTGACGTGGCCGAAGGAGAGAAAATCCCTCGTAAAGGTGGGCCAGGTATTACAAGATCAGATTTGCTTTTGATAAATAAAATTGACTTAGCACCATATGTAGGAGCTAGTTTAGAAGTGATGGAGAACGATGCACGTAGAATGAGAAAAGGGGCACCGTTTGTATTCTCAAATCTTAGATCTACAGAAGGAATTGATGAAGTTATTGGCTGGATCAAGAAATATGCATTGTTAGAAGATATTGAAGAACCAAATTTAGTTCGTTAATCAAATGGTAAGTACCCTAAAAATAGAAGTAGAAGAAAGGGATGGGGAATCATTTTTAAGAGATGCATACGTGACACAGCCCTTCAGGATTATGCCTGTTGGGCAGTATAAATCTGATGGAGCTTCGTATTTGATGATCATGAGTTCATCACCTGGAATTTTAAGCGGTGACGTTTACGATATACAGGTGAATGTAAAAGAAAATGCTCGTTTGCAATTGCAGTCACAATCCTATCAGCGATTGTTTAACATGGATGGGAGTGCTTCGCAGATCATGAATGTCAAAATGGAAAAAGGAACTTCTTTCTCGTATGTTCCTCATCCTGTGGTGCCTCATGAAGATTCAACATTTAAAAGTCATAATAAGATTTACATCGAAGATGATTGTGATTTGACGATAAGCGAAATCATTACCTGCGGCCGTAAACATCACGGAGAAACTTTTAAGTATGCTCATTTTCAAAATCTTCTAGAGGTTTATCATCACGATAGACTGGTCTTAAAAGACAATGTTCTCTTAAGACCAGATATTATGCCCTTAGCAGCGATGGGTTTGCTCGAAGGCTTTACCCATCAAGGAACTTTTGTATATCTCAATACAAAAGATGACGACTTAGAAGATCGTATAGAATACTTTTTTAAAGAACTTGAAGGACTAGAAAATGTATCATTCGGAATAAGTAAGCTAGAAGCAAACGGTTTTGTGATTAGAATTCTAGGAAATGGAGGAGAGCAAATGTTTGATTTTTTCAGAAAAGTGCAGGATGTGCTTTGGGAAGAAAAAGCAGTAATACAAATTTAAACAGGTTATGGATTCAAATTTAATAGCATTATCAATTACAGCGATCAGCATCAGCTTTTTTCATACCGCTTCGGGACCTGATCATTATTTGCCATTTATTGTTTTATCAAGATCTCGCAAATGGAGTATGTCCAAGACAATTATGCTTACAATAGTTTGCGGTTTAGGGCATATTTTGAGTTCGGTAGTTTTAGGATTTATTGGAGTTTTTTTAGGATGGCAAATCAATAAAATAACATTTTTCCAAGATTTTAGAGGCAATGTTGCAAGTTGGGCACTGCTGTTATTTGGTGCAATTTATCTTATTTACGGGCTTTGGGCAGCATACAAGAACAAAGCGCACAAACACTTTGACGTAATGGGAGAAGATGTATTTGTGTTTTCGCATAAACATGGAGAAGTGGTTATGCCTACGAATCGAGTTAAAGTAACGCCTTTAGTTTTGTTTGCCATTTTCGTAATGGGACCAAGTGAACCTCTAATTCCTTTATTATTCTATTCTGGATTGAAACGTTCTGTTGGTGAAATTTCTACAATTATTGGTGTTTTTACTCTCAGTACTGTTTTGACTATGCTTGGTATGGTGCTTTTAGGTGTATATGGATATTCTTTTTTCAAAACAGAGAAACTCGAACGTTATACCCCAGCAATTAGCGGAGCAGTAGTTTTAGCATGTGGTGTCGGGATGTTTTTTTTAGGCTGGTAATTCAAATAATTTTTATTTCTAGAAGTATACACAAATGAAAAAAATAAAATCAATAGTAGAAACAGTGCTTAAGGGCATTGGACAAATCATGCTTCAAGAAAGTGCTTGGACAGGATTATTATTTTTAATTGCGATATCTTATGATTCTGTCCTTATGGGATTCGCGGCCTTACTGAGTGCTATAATCGGTACTGCGACGGCAAAAATTTGCAATTTTAGTGACGAAAATATAAAAGCAGGTTTGTACGGATTTAATGCAACGTTGGTCGGAGTAGGATTAGCTTTCTTCTTTGAAACAAGTCCGTTAATATGGTTTTTACTTGTTTTAGGATCTGTACTAAGCACATTGCTTATGGAATTTTCTATTCGTAAAAAGATTCCCTTTTTCACCTTTCCTTTTATTGTAATTACGGTAATTGCTGTTTTGAGTATCCAACATTTTGGATTAGCAACAGCAAGAGTGTCTGTAGCAAAAGGAGAGATGCCTGAACTTGAAGATTTTGCAGTAGCAGCGCATGCCTATAGTGAAGTGATTTTTCAGGGAACTATTGCTGCAGGTTTGCTGTTTTTTATTGGAGTTTTTCTCAATAATCCCACAGCAGCTTTATACGGATTCCTAGCGGCAGTAATTGCAGCAGCAATTGCACATTTTGATCAAGATTCTGTAAAATTAATAGAAGATGGAATGTTTAGTTTCAACGCTGTTTTATGCGGAATTGCATGCAGCGGAACAAAACCAAGAGATGGATTATATGTATTGCTATCAGTCGTCATAGCAACTTACTTTGACATTTTTATGATGCATAATGGATGGATTACACTTACGTTTCCATTTGTTTTATCGATGTGGGTAATTGTATTCCTAAAAAAAATAGTAGGCCGTTTTGAAAATTAAACGGCAATTGTAGAAGAAAATTAATAATAATGAGAAACAAACTTTTTACAGCAATTGTAATAGTATTGTTAACGGTGCAGAATGGATTTGCTCAAGAAGTAAATAAGCCAGAAGCAAAAAAATTAGAAGTAAACAAAGCAGAAGCAGATACAGTGCATCTGAGTAAAATAGTTATCAGTAATATCGACTTCAGAAAAAAGATAATGAAAGTTGATTTAAAAATGTCACCTGTAAATTCTGCGCAGGATTTATTGAGAAAGGTTCCCGGACTGTTTATTGCCCAGCATGCTGGAGGAGGTAAAGCAGAACAAATATTTTTGCGAGGTTTTGATAATGATCATGGAACTGACATCAGCGTTATGGCTGATGGAATGCCAGTAAACATAGTCTCACATGCGCATGGACAGGGATATGCTGATCTGCATTTTCTAATTCCAGAAACAATCAAAGATATCGATTTTGGAAAAGGAGCTTATTATGCCGATAAAGGAGATTTTAACACCTCGGGATATGTCAATTTTAGCACATTTGACAAATTAGAGAATAACCTTTTTAAAATTGAAGGCGGTTCATTTAATACAATGCGAGTGGTGACAATGCTTAATCTTTTAGATAAAAACAACAAGGATAAGAGTTTTTATGTCGCTGGCGAATTCAATTATACCGATGGACCGTTTGATGTCAAACAGGATTTTACACGCGTTAATTTTTTAGCGAAGTACAGCCAATGGATTGATGAAAAACAATATATCTCTATTTTAGGATCTACTTTTACTTCAAATTGGAATGCCTCAGGACAAATTCCTGAAAGAGCAGTAGAAGAAGGAATTATAAGTAGATGGGGATCTATAGATCCAACTGAAGGCGGAAGAACATCGAGAACTAATTTGGCATTAAATTATAGGTATTTAGCAAACGAGAACGAAGAGTTTTCCAGCAATTTATTCTATTCTAAATATAATTTTAATCTGTTTTCGAATTTTACTTTTTTTCTAAATGATCCTGTTTATGGAGATGAGATTCAGCAAACCGATAATCGTTCTATTTATGGACTTGAAAATAAGTATGTCCGAAGATTTGCATTTGAAAATAGCAACATGACCTGGACATCGGGAGCAGGATTTCGTTTTGATGATATCAAGGATTTACAATTAAATCATGTCTATCAGCGTGATTTATTGTTAGATAGAATGTCTGATGGATCTGCTACAGAAGTCAATGTTCACGGTTATACCTCAATCGATTATAGAGTTGGGAAATGGCTTATCAATCCATCAGCGAGGCTGGACTATTTTACCTTTAGTCTTCATGATCGTCTTGCTAGTTTACCTGCGGCGAAAGAAGCTTCGGCTGCCAGAGTAAGTCCAAAATTGAATATTTCGTATACACAGAACCAAAATGTGCAATGGTATATTAAGTCTGGTTTTGGATTTCATTCCAATGACGTAAGAGTTGTAGTAGCACAAGATGGAAAAGACATTCTACCTTATTCTTTTGGAAGTGATTTTGGTGTTATTCTGCGCCCAACGGCCAATATGATTATTCAGCCAGCGATCTGGCATATGTATTTGCAGCAAGAATTTGTATATGTTGGGGATGAAGCTGTGGTAGAACCGTCAGGAAAAACACGTCGTTTAGGTTTTGATTTGAGTTTGAGATACCAACCGATTTCTTGGCTTTATTTAGACGGAGATCTTAATTATGCCCATGCCCGTTTTATTGATGAGCCAAAAGGAGAAGATTATATTCCGTTAGTACCAACTCTTACCAGTACTGGAGGCGTTGCGGTAAAACTTTCTTCGGGTTTTTCGGCAAATCTAAGATACCGCTATATGGATTCACGTCCTGCCATCGAAGATAATTCGGTAAGAACAAGAGGTTATTTCGTCAATGATCTTGTCTTGGCTTATGGAAAAAGAAACTGGGAAGTAAATATGCAGTTTCAAAACATCTTTAATACCAAATGGAATGAAGCGCAATTTGAAACAGAGACCAGACTTAGAGACGAGGCTAGTTCAGTATCAGAATTATGTTTTACTCCCGGAACTCCTTTCGCTGTGAAAGCAGGAATAAGCTACAAATTTTAAATTTTAGAAAATATGAAAAACGTGTCTGCAAAAAGCAAATTGCTATTGGCAGTGGTCATTTTTGTGGTCACATTTAGTAATAAATCATATGCACAGTTAAGCCCACCAGGCTTGGGAGAGGCAAAAAATGCTTCTTGGTTTGCCTTTGGCGTTAGGCAGTCTTTAGACTCGCTTAAACAAAAAGAATCGACAACTTATGTAGGTGTTGGTTTAAAGAGTAGTCCAGATGAGAATAATCCATTTTCTAAAATGGCAATTCTGGTAATCAACGAGGAAATTTCCAGCCGTTATAGCAAGAATTGGGAATACTCGTACGCACTTAGCTACAGGAGGTCTAGTAATTACGATCCTAAAGCCCCATATGAAACATTATATCCTGCCATTGAACAGGAATTTAGATTATACGGCCGTTATTCCTATATCAGGGAAGGCAATGGACTGAAATGGAAAAACACAGTAAGAGGAGAGTTTAGGAAATTTTTTAACCCTGATTTTACTAGTGCCGAAGAGAATTTTCAGTTGCGTACTCGCCTCAAAACACAGCTAAGCCTGGATTTAGGAAGCACTAAAACACATCATATTATAGGAGGTGCCGAAGTTCTTTTTGCAATCAGCAAAGAAAATGAACCCGAGAAGCAGTGGTCAAAATTTGATTATAAAGAAAGCCGACTCACTCTTTACTACTCACTTACCCCACATGAAATTCCATTTATTTTCGATGTAGGCTATATGTATAACCTCATTGGTAAAGGATCTGATATTTCAGATGTAAATTATTTGGCCTTTGATGTAATTTGGAAAAATCCTTTCGGAACATGATAAGTCAGTAGAAAAATTTAGAGCATAAAAAAGTAATTATAAAAACAGAAAACAAATAAATTTATGAGTGAAATTAAGAAGAATTCGAGAAACACAGAAAATGCGCCAAAAAGTCCGTTTTCAACACAAACAGTAGCATTTTCCCATTACAACAATATTTCAGCGCAATTGCCTATTGATCCTAAAACGGGAAAAATTGTAGGAAATGATGTTAAAGAGCAGGCAAAACAATGTTTGCTAAATATTCAGTCGATTGTAGAAAGCATTGGACACGTTATGGATGACGCGGTAAAATTAACTGTTTTTCTTAAGAATATTTCAGATATTGAGGCTGTAGAAGAAGTGTATAAAGTATTTTTCAAGAAAGATCTTCCTACACTTACAACTGTTGCAATAAATGCTTTGCCTTTAGATGGTGCTTTGCTGCAGATTGATGCTCTTATATCAAACGGTGAAGGCACGACTCCGCAAAAAGCTTTAGATTTAGTTAAAGTGACCAAAAACACAGAAAAAGCACCAAAAAGCATACATTCGCAGACAGTGGCATTTTCTCATTACAACAATATTTCAGCCCAATTGCCTATTGATCCTCAATCGGGTAAGATTGTAGCAGGCGGTGTAGTAGAGCAGGCAGAACAATGTTTAACAAACATTCAGGCAATTTTAGAAAGTATCGGACATGTTATGAATGATGTGGTTAAAACCACTATTTTTCTTAAAAACTGCTCAGATGCTCAAGCAGTGAGTGGAGTTTTAACAAAATTCTTCCCAGACTATGTTCCTGCCAGAACAATTGTTAACGCTATAGCTTTACCAATAGATGCTTTAGTGCAGATTGATGTTGCAGTATCGCATGGTGACGGGACACCTCCACAACTTCCTGAAGACACACGTTTTTTGATAATTGAGGCAAACAATACCCAAAATGCACCAAAAGTTTCGTATTCACACTCTGTTGCTTATTCGCATTACAATCATATTTCAGGTCAATTGCCTCTAATTCCAGAAACAAATCAAATAGTGAGTGGTGGCAGTGTAGAGCAAACAGAGCAATGTTTAAATAATATTAAAGCAATTTTAGAGAGTATCGATCACAAAATGGATGACATTGTTAAAATAAACATCCAGCTTAAAAATATTGGAGATCTTGAAGCCATAAATGAAGTCTATACTTCTTTTTTTAATGGCGATTTGCCTGCAAGAACAGTAATTGGCGTTTCGGCAATCCCTCTGGATGCTTTGGTTCAAGTTGATGCTGTTGTGTCTAACAGTGAAGGTACGCCTGCTTAAGTAACTGTTGAGAAATTTCACTTATTTGGAATAGAGTTTTTCCAGACAAAAAAACGCTTATACAGGATTCTTAAACCTCCTGTATAAGCGTTTTTGCTTTTTAGAAATAAGAGGTACTTTTTATTGCTTTAAAAACTTTGATCGGTACTCAGAGGGAGATTGTCCTGCCACTTTTTTAAACATGCGTGAAAAATAAGAAGGCGATTGAAATTGCAATTCAAATGCTATTTCTGCTATTTCTTTTGAATTATCCTGCAAAAGAATTTGGCTGTGTTGGATGGTAATTTCGTTTATCCATTGTTTTGGCGCTTTTCCTGTGGTTTCTTTAACACATTTGTTCAAATAATTATCTGATATTTTTAATAGATTAGCATAAAAATCTATGTTTTTATGCTCAATGTGGTTTTTCTGTACCAGTTCTCTAAACTGAAAAGAGATAAAACTTGCACGGCTAAGAGATTTGTGATCTGTATTTTCTGTTCGTATAATTTTTAATAATGCCGATTGAAGAAGTGCTATAGTGATGTCATTAATGTGTTCGGCTTGGTTTAATTCTTCTTCCAGCAATTCAAATAAACGAATAAGCCAATTAATTTTATTGGGATCTAAAATAGAGAAAGGTGAAGTGTAAAAGAAGTTTAAATCGTTTGTACTTAATGCAATTTCAGTAATAACTTCGTTTTCATAAATAACAAAAAAGCCTTCAACATCCTCTGAAAGCTCTAAGGTGGCCGTAAAATTTCCTTGTTTGATATTCAGTGCCTGATTCGCATTAATTTCAAAAACAGATGTGTCCAGCTGTTGCCTTACATATCCCTTTGTTACAAAAATAAGAAAGTTAAAAGTTGTCTGGTACGCATTAACGGGGATTACAATTTTCTTTAAATAATTTTCAATTCGGTACAGTTGCACCTTAGAATTATTAAAGAGATTGTGACTTGTTATATCTGGAAGAAAGAACTTCTTGTACTCATAATTACTAATTAATTTAGGATTGTTTTTCATGCAAAATTGATTTTCTAATAAAACTGCGAATGTAAAATGCAGAGGATGCAATACAGGATTTAAAGTTAATTCTTAAAACTGGATTTACAGCTAAAAACGAAACACTAAGTTAAGCTATATTTAGGTATTTATGTTATGAGTTTTTCTCTCTAAAATATTTGGAACTAAGGATTTACATTGCTCAATGTGAGGCATTTTATTGTCAAGGTATTTAATGGGAAGGACCACAGCTCAAACGCCAGTTTTTCCGCCATTGCAGTATCACCCTTTTGAGTTTGCGCATATCAATGGTGTTCTGCCAAAAAGTACGCTTGGTAGATATGGATTTTCTCTCCGTATAAGGTTCCACTGGATTGTTGTCAATCCCGTTGCTTTTTCCAGAATCTTTCCCTTTTATAGTTGGCAATAATATTACAGATTGTAATATTATTTAATTTTGATATATTTCAATTTACGATAAAGTTCTTTAATTATTTTTTTCTACAGCACAAATGCCTGTAAATATTGAAAACTTGGAAGAAACAGAAAGATTAAGAAAATGTAAAAATATTTTTTTTAATGTGTTTTTTCCTAATTATGAATTAACTTTACAAGCCCCTGATCAGATTTGAATATCATGTTGCAGTTTTAAAAATTGCGCGGGCCTGCCCGTTTGGAATACCGTTTATCCGAAGTAGTTTTCTTTAATGTAAATTTTAGTAAAATGGCGTTTGAAAAGCACAATTCGAAGAGATTTATTTTTTTGGCCGATGACGACAGCGATGACAGGGAGTTCTTTGCCGATGCGGTGAGCGAGGTTGATCCGAATGTTATTCTGGGGCAGGCCCCTGACGGTATGCATCTAATGGATAACCTTCTTTCCCTTTCAGGTGCTGAGCTTCCCGAGTTTATTTTCCTGGATATCAATATGCCGGGCAAATCAGGCCTGGAATGCCTTGCTGAGATTAGAAGCTGTAAGGGGGAGCTGAGGGAAGTGAACATTGTTATGCTCTCCACCAGCAGTGATCCTGAGAATATCCAGAGAGCTTCAGAGCTGGGCGCTACGTTTTACGCAGTAAAGCCCAGCTGTTTTGAGAGGCTCAAATCCCTGCTCGGGGAAGTGCTTTCGATGAGCCTTGTTGGGGCTGTTGAAGGAAATAAAAAGTTTCTTTTGGTTTAGTTTAGTTAGTTTAGTTTTAGGCTGAATTAATTAAATATGAAGAATTGCTGCCTGAATCTAATTCACAGTGATCAGCATCGTTAATTGTATTTAATTTTATTTAGGTTTAATATTATTTTTTAGGAGTTTTTCCCCGCTATCCGTTACAATCTTTTGTGCCGAACCCCGGCACAAAAGGATTTCCACTGCTATCGGGGCTAGGCTCCTGAGGAGCCCGGCTCTTTAGACTAATAAATAAGTGAGATTATAAAAAAATGGCTCCAATTGTCTTCAATTGGCGCCATTTTGCTTGTTTGTGACCCCATAAAGGACAAATTACGCACCGCTTTATGGAGGATTTAAAGAGATTGGCTTACTGGAGGTAGGGGCTGTCTTTGAATGGCTTCAACAATTTGGTTTGGATGTCCTATTGGGTATCGATTAAAATTTGTTGACTTTTGATTCTTTTATATAGTTTCGAACTAATGATGGGATGGATTCCTGCAGCCATATGGGCGATGCTGTCGCTTCAGAATGCCAGAGCTGACATAAGAAATACCACACTTTTTAAGGTAGTGAAAATAAAATAAAATAAGGTGGCAAAAAATATAATAGATTTTATTAGTAGGTATTGTTTGTATCGATGCTTAGACTCTGAATTCTTTAGAGAATGATAAGTAAAACAAACAGCTTAAAATTTTGTAATACTTTACAATTTGTTCATAATTGTCTCTTGTAATAAAATGGAATCAGTGGATATTCTTCTTCCCGATTCCATTTTTGAGGTTTTCTGTAAATTTTTCATTTGTCGAATGGGAAAATTAAACAGACCTCTTAGGAAGGATCGTAGTCGTAATTTTTAACCAGTGTTAATACAATGGTCCATTTATTGTCCTTTTTCTCCATTAAATAAATCTGTTCTGGTTCACCTCCTGTATAAAATATGGATGAGTATTTTAAAATGGCATATTGTTTATTCAAACTTAGAATAGGCTTGGATATAATATGCCCAGTTGCACTTATTGATATGGTCCCATCATGAATTTTTGAAAATAGTTGTTCTTTTTCAATTATCGGAATATCAAATGATCCAAGGTTTTTTGTACTCCAGAAGAAGGGTTCATTAGCTTTTTTATAAACAGACTTCAATGCATCGATTTCATCAGCATCTAATGGCCAGTTTTTAATAGTCGCAGGTAAAAAATCAATTCTTTTTTTATTTAAGGGAAGATTTTTATCTAAGTAAGCCTGCGTGTAAATATCTAAAACATTTTCGTTTGAAGATGCATCCTTAATAAGATAAGATGCATTTACATATGGAATGTTTTTAAGATTCTTTTCCTTAACAAAATCCTGAACTATCTGCTGTTCTATTTTTACTGTGGAGCAGGAAACTGCTAGCATTCCTGCTATTGCTATAATTAATTGTTTCATGATTTTAAGCTCTCTGTAATATTTTTTTAAATCTTTAGGCGAATGTTCATCGATTTTTAATGAGGCATAAGTTTCAAAGGAATCTGAAAGACTCATAAAGTGAATTATGCCATGGGATTTTCTCCTTTCCAATGCTTTATGGAGAGTGTTAGTATTGTTCAGACGCAAAGGATGAATATAATAAAGAAAGCTCTCACTTAAAATAAGAGAGCCTTTGTGTCTTATGGCAAAAAATAACAGGCATATATTTCAGCTGTCCATTGATCAGCATTTTTTGCTCTTTCTTGCGTATATCTAAAACAATAATGCATCATTTAGAACTGACCATTCCTATTTCTTTAATTTTAAATTGGCCGTAATTATTTTTTTCTTCTGCAGTCCAGCGTCCCTGATTTTTTTTGAGCAGTGCAGTAACCTGCTCGACATAAATCGGTGTTTCCCATTCCACAAATAGTACAAGAGGATTCTCTTTATTTTTTATCTTTTTATTTTTTGTCTTTGCATCATAAAAATTTAAGCTTAAATCCGGGCTCAGATTTATATTTTTAGAACTCAGATCATTTGAGTAGTCTTTTATGTCCAATGCTAAATCTTCAAATAAAACATTTAATTCTTTTCCTATATAGAATTCTTTATCTGATAAAAAATTAGTTTGCAGATACTTTAAAGTGTCCCCTTTAAACTCAGCAAGAGGTTTATGGTGTGGGTTTTTAAATTTGCCATTGCCTGCATTAATAGCAGTATCATTTTGAGATTTTGCGTTATTTAAAACCTGTTCCGGTTTGCATGCAGCAGACATCAGAATTATTAAGAATAATGCATATTTTAAGTTTTTCATTTTAATTGCAGTTAATTTTTTCATAACTATTTTTTCCATTTTCATTAGTCTGCTTCTCTAAACCAATTTTTTTAAAGTCATCAGGAATGGAACTTGACTTGTATAAAGTTACTCGGGAATTGTTCAACACTAATGTGGTAACTCTTTCGTATGCTTCATTAGTAGAATAGCCCAGCCGCTAGAAATCCCGAATAGTCGATTTAAACAGTTCCTACTGCAAAAGTATTATCACTTCCGATTGATGAGTAATTCTATTGCTTCCCACAAAGAGCTTATTGTAAAGAAAAACAGGACAAAAAGCATACAGCATAAAGATATTTTCGTACTTATAATCTTTGCTTTATAAAAAATGGAATCTTTATTGCCTTTTCTAAATTTTTCTAAATTCCAATTGTATAATGTATATAGCAGGTAGCCCATTGTTATATAAGAAGAAGATTTAAGTAATAAAAAATATATATATATCATTTTTCGGTATAATTATTTTAAATCAATAAGCTGTTTTTTCTCAGTTATTTCCTTGTAACTTTAATAGAAGATTTAGAATGACTAAAGTATTCTGAAATTTTAAAATTGGATTTTAAATTTGATTAAAAACCTTTCAATTTTGCGTAAGCACTTATTTTATTAATACTATTGGCCTAAAAAAAATATCACACTAGCACCTCAATAACAAATAGTGCTACGCTTCGGTATTGTAAAGAGTGATAGTATTAATGGCTGGAAAAATTGATCATATTTACAGGTTCATTAGTGGGAATATAAATCGTGGTCTCGGCCCTGAAAGTATGGGGAGTGTTTTAGGGTTAGTAATATGAGATATTATATTTTTATTATAAAAAAGATACCTTAATTAATATAACTTTTTTTTCTATAAGTATGTTTTTTTAAACTCTTTACCTTCATTACAATAGCAACAAAATATAATTCTTCTGAATAAAAATAGTGAGGACTTAATGAAAGTAATTAATTTGATTAATCAGGCTTTAAAAAGCGTTAATTATTGAGTATATTATAGAATGACGGATATGAACTTGTAGTGACTAACCTGCAGGAAATCCTAATGGCAGGGATGATAAAAGAATATTATCGGCAGAAAAATTGAGTAAAGCATGAAACTGGGCCTTGTATTGCGCGAACGCTATATAGATCAAGTACAATAGTTCAACGGAATACAACTGGCTACCAAGCTAGGGATACATTACTATAATATTTCATATATTATGAAGAACTGACAGAAAAAATTTCCAGGATATTAAGATGCTTATTGAGGATCATACCATAGTCGAGATGGTTGAACTGTATCACAGAAGTTATTCCTATACACACAAAGAAAAGGAAACTGATAAACGGAAAGTCCATCGACTTTTCCTCAGCAGTTGATGATTTGAAGCCCTTGTGCCTTCGTGAAAGGCATCGGGCAATAATAAAATTCAACATGATCGAGCTTATTACCTTGCTTTAAAACTAAATTGGTTTTATGGTGGCCCATGATTGAAGTGCTCACACTAGGAATTAACCACTGGATTGCTATTTTTAATATATGGAATACTATCCGGCGCAGCCTGTATTGAGACAAACTCAATTGAAGATTATTATGGCATGACCACACTTGTTGTAAAGATGGTATTGAAAATGTAGTTTTATTGAAAAAAATTAGCATCGGAGGATGAGGCACGCAAACTTTATATGTAAATCCCAATTCAATGGGTTATTGGCTGCACATTAGGACCTAAATCTGGCAGACCTTTATTTGTTGGTTTTTCAGATGGTTTGACCGCCTTAAAATTTAGCAAAAGGTATTATCTATTCCAAATAAGAAAGCTATGCTTTTACATTATCAAAAAGCATTTTGAATTTAACGCCAATTTTCTTTTTGATTCGTTGTTTGGATTTTTTAACAGCATCACTAGTAATCCCTAGAATACCAGCAATCTCAGTATTGTTAAAATTAAGTTTTTGCAGCAATAAAATACGTTTATTAGAATCTGTAATTTCAGGAAAATCTTTTTGTAGTTTAAAATAAAAATCGGGATATTCTTTTTGAAATTCTCTCTTAAAATTCTCCCAGTTTTCTTCAGTCATTAAGTGAGATTGCAATAAAGTATTTAACTTTCCGCTTTTTTTCTCCAAATTATAAGATGATGACCTTTTAATGTTATCTATTTCAATATTTAGTTTTTTAATTTGACTATTTTTCTCTCTTAAGTATACAAGATGATCATTCAAATTTGCGTGTGTTTCGTATAATTTTTTTTCTGTATTTTTTTTCTCTGTTTCTAACAAATTTACTGTTTGATCATACTCAAATTGACTGGCTTTTTGTTTCTTTTTACTAAAATGGAGCAGAACTAAACCGAGTGCAATAACAAAAACAATTATTGAAACATACATAGTACGCAATACATATTCTTCTTTTAGTTTAGTTTCTTTTTTATTAATGTTATTTTGAAATTGTGATTTTTGAATCATCCAATTGGCTTGATTTATAGCTTCGTCGCTGTCTCTGGTTTTTAACGAATCTTCAAGAGTGAGCATCCTTCTTCTTAGTTGCAATTCGTTATTGGTTTTATTTTGTTTTTTTAGAATTTCTAATTTAAGTCTGATAATTTCAAACTCTAGTTTTTCAAAATAAGATTTTGAATGAACGATATTTTGGATGTTGTTTAATGTTTGTTCTGCTTTATCAAAATTCTTAGTAAGAATGTACAATTTAGCCAATAAAACAGAGGCATACATGGTGTTTTGGTCATTTTTGTTATTTTCAGAAATACGAATGTCTTTTTTTAATAAATCTATTGCTGATTTATAATCACCCTTTTTCTGTTTTACTTGGGCTAAATTGCCTATTGCTTTGGCATAGCGAACCTCATCATGAATTTGTGTTGCCAAAAGTGCGGTTTGCTGAAAATAGGATTCTGCTTGCTTGAGTTTTTCGATACGAAAATAGTTCATTCCAATACCATCTAAAATGGCGACATATTCAGAAGTTTTTTTAGTAGTGTGTCTCTTTGCCAGATCAAAATAATGAAAGGAATTTTCATAATCGCCAAAGGTTTGCATCATCCAGCCTATTTTTTTGAAAGATTCTCCAGCTAAAATCAGTTGCTTAGGATCAATTTGCTCTATGCGGTCAGTTATTTTTAATAGCATGGGAGTCAAGTTAACATAATCTCTATTATGATACAGATAATACACATAGTTAAGCTGTGTCCAACTTTCAAGGAAAGGATTTTTGAATGCACTTGCCTTTTTTATGGATTGTTGGTAATGCCAATCACTTTTTTTATTCAAATTATTATAATAGTTACTAAAGCCGTTGGCTAGTAAAGCTTCGTAAATAATCTGATTTTGTTTGGTTTGGTTTAAAGGTTTCAGGAAGTTTTTTAACGCCAAAGTATCCTTGTCAAAAGATTTCTCCTGAAGCAAGAGAGCCTCAATATTTTTAATTTGATTTGCCGAAGATGAAAGTTTGATTGGGTTATTTTGTGGATATAATTGCATAACAAAAAGAAATAGGAGGATGCAATATATTTTTTTGGAATGCATATAAGTTGTTGTCAGAGGTTGATGATTTTGGATCGTAAAAATAGCAAAAAAAAAGTTTTTGATTTTATATTATTATGTATAACCTATTGACTTTACTCGTTTTTAAGTTGAAAATGTCCCCCAATTTGTCCCCCCTTACAATTTTTTAAGCATACAAATGCAAACTATTTTTACAGAAATATTAAAGATTGTATTGCAAGTGTTGATAAATGCAATTAGTTCTTAAATTAAATTCTATTTAAATCATTTTAATGGTTTATGAATTTTCAAATCTTTTTAGATACAAAATCACTACTGTCTTGTTTCCAAATGATAGTAATGGTTTAAGAAAAAACAATACTTATCACAAAACCTACCTACTGGAATATGAAAAAACTTTACTCACTACTCTTTTTTTTATTTACAATTTTACAATTCCAGGCTCAGTGTAATACATCGCTTAGTACTCCTTATGGTTATAATGCAAATAACAATGGAATAATGTTTAATATTACTGCAGGAGCAGCTCCAATTACAATTACCAGTTTTGATATGAATTTAATGTCAGGTACTTATGAAATATATTATATGCCAGGAAGCTATGTTGGTTCAGAATCTACTGCGGGCTCCTGGACAAAAGCGGGAACCGCTGCAGTAACTAGTTTGGGCACGAATCTTCCTACTCCAATTCCAATTCCTTTAAGTATCACGGTACCAGCTAATACAACCTTTGGATTTTACATAACTTCTAATAATGGAAGTTATGTAATGTATAATGTTAATTCGGGATATACAAATATTGCGTCTAATACGGATATCATAATAGCAGGAGGAGCAAGTATAGCATATCCGTTTACAGTAACTATTCCAAACAGAAGTGTAAATTGCACCCCTCATTATACGAAAGGACCAAGCATAACTACAACAGGAACCCTAATAGAACTTGACACTAAAACTACTTCACAAAATGCTAGTTTACCATATACAGCTACAACTGATATTCCTACCAGTTATAGTATAGATTGGAATGCTGCAGCCAATACAGCAGGTTTAACTGATCAAGCCAGTACTAACTTTGCATTTACTTCCGGAGCTGGAAATTTAAATACGATTAGCGTACCTGCCAATCTTCCAGCGGGTACTTATACTGGGAATTTAACTATTAGAAATGCAGGTAATTGTACAAATGCAACTACACAACCTATTACTTTAAAGATTAACACACCATTTACCTGTCCAGCAGATATTACTGTACCAAATGATGCAGGAATATGTGGTGCTGTTTTGAATTATACTTTGCCAGTTGTTACAGCTAAGAAATTAGATGTTCTGGTACTTGGAGGATTATATGAGTCAGATGTGAGACAAAAATTGTTAAGTACTAATCAATTTAATAGTGTAGATGCAATTAATATCAATAATTCAACTCCAGATTTAAGTACTTTACAAAAATATGATGCTGTACTATTATATACTTTTGGTTCTGCTCTTAATAGTGTACAGTTAGGAAATACTCTTGCACAATATATTGATGGAGGTGGTGGTGTGGTTGATGCAGCTTATGAAGCTACATTTTCACATATACTAGGAGCTTATGATACAGACGTATATAGAGTACTTAATACATCTTATTTTGAAAAACATGGGCAAGTGAGTTTAGGGACTATAGATTTGCCAAGTCATCCTATAATGAAAGATGTAACATCATTTAATGGAGGAACTGATATCCCTAGAAATGATTCAAATGTTCTTACTCCAAATTCTTATGTAATAGCAAGATATAATAACAATGATCTGTTAGTTATGGCAAAAGAAAATGTAGGTCCTTTAGCTGTAAGGAGAGTGTGTTTGAATTTTTTCCCACCTTCGTCGACTGTAAGTTCTTCTTATTGGAATACAGCCACAGATGGAGCTAAACTTATGGCTAATGCCTTAAAATGGGTTGGAAATAGGGTTGAATTGAATCAAACTGCGGGTTTAGCATCAGGAGCTGTTTTTCCTGTAGGTACAATAACCAATACTTTTGAATATACAGATGCAAATGGAGATTTACAAACTTGTAGTTTTAATGTTGTAGTTAATGATACCGAAGCACCAGTTACAGATTTACCTAAATTACCAACAATTATTGTAAAATCTAGCTTGGCGAGTATAACAGCACCAACCGCTACCGATAATTGCAGTGGGGCTGTAACAGGAACAACGACAACAACTTTCCCAATAACCGCTTCCACAACAGTAGTGTGGACGTACACTGATGCTGATGGTAATAGTGTTACACAAAATCAGCAGGTAGTAATTACCCCAGCAGATACTACTGTACCAAATGATGCGGGAATATGTGCTGCTGTGGTGAATTATATCTTACCAGTTACTGCAAGCAAACCAAAAGTTTTGGTTGTTGGTTTTGATCTTTTGAATCAAAACTCAAATATAAAAGCGACACTAGATGCTACGCAGGCATTTTCACAGGTGGATACATTTACCAATGTTTTAGATTTTAATTTATTAACATTAGCTTACTTAAAACAATATGATGCCGTTTTCTTATCGTTAAGTCATAATTTAAATACAACACAAAAAACTACGGCAGGAAATATATTCTCAAGTTATATAGATGGAGGTGGAATAATTGTAGATGCATATGAGTCAGAAACAGCTGATGCTTTTTTAGGCACTTACAACACTGACAACTACAGAGTTTTAAATGTCGGTACATTTCAGTTTTCTAATACTACCTTCTTGGGGCCATTAGTGTCTGGCCACCCTATTTTTAATGGAGTAAATAGTTTAACTTTTGGTACAGGTAATGCGTTTATAAATACTACATCAATAACATCAGGTTCGGTTGTTATTGCAGAATATTCTAATGGTATTCCTCTGGTTATTGTTAAAGAAAATGTAGGCCCGTCAAATGTACGACGTGTTACATTAAATATGGTGGCTTGGACGGATCAAGCTAATTCTTTTGGTTGGGATTCTGCTTCTGATGGTGGGAAACTGATAGCAAACACCCTTACTTGGGCTATAAATAAATTAAATGTAAATCAAATAGCTGGTTTGGCATCGGGAGATAGTTTTCCTGTAGGTACAACAACCAATACATTTGAATTTACCGATGTAAATGGAGATTTACAAACTTTTAGTTTTGATGTTGTTGTTACCGATGATGAAGGTCCAGTTGCGGATGCAACTATTTTATCTGCAATCACAGAACAATGTAGTGTAGCAAGTATCATCGCACCAACCGCAACCGATAATTGCATTGGATTGGTAACTGGAACTACTACAACGACTTTCCCAATAACAGCGTCGACTACTGTAGTTTGGACATATACTGACGGAACCAATACTTCGACTCAAAATCAAATCGTAACCATTGCAGATACAATGGCGCCAGTTGCTGATATAACTACTTTACCAATAATCAATGAACAATGTGAAGTAACGGCTATCACACCGCCAACAGCTACTGACAATTGCATAGGAGCAGTAACCGGAACTACGACGACGACTTTTCCAATAACAGCTTCGACTACTGTAGTTTGGACATACACTGATGGAAGGAATTCAAGTACGCAAAATCAAATCGTAACTATTGCTGATACAATGGCTCCAGTTGCCGATGTAATTACTTTATCTACAATTACAGCACAATGTGAAGTAGCAACCATGACTCCACCAACTGCAACTGACAATTGCATAGGAGGGGTAACCGGAACTACGACGACGACTTTCCCAATAACAGCTTCGACTACTGTAGTCTGGACGTATACTGATGGAACTAATTCAAGTACCCAAAATCAAACCGTTACTATTGCCGATACAGTGGCACCAGTTTCCGATGTAGTTACTTTGGCAGTTGTTAATGGACAATGTGAAGTAACAGCGATCACACCGCCAACAGCTACTGACAATTGCATAGGAGGGGTAACCGGAACTACGACGACTAGTTTCCCTATTACAGCTTCGACTACTGTAGTCTGGACGTATTCGGATGGAATTAATATCTCGACTCAAAATCAAATCGTAACTATTGCCGATACAATGGCTCCAGTTGCCGATGCAGTTACTTTATCCACAATTACAGCACAATGTGAAGTAGCAAGTATTACTGCGCCAACTGCAACTGATAATTGTATTGGAGCAGTAACCGGAACAACGACGACTACTTTCCCTATTACAGCTTCAACAACTGTAGTCTGGACGTATTCGGATGGAATTAATACCTCGACTCAAAATCAAACCGTAACGATTGCCGATACAGTGGCTCCAATTGCCGATGCAGTTACTTTATCCACAATTACAGCACAATGTGAAGTAGCAAGTATCATAGCGCCAACTGCAACTGATAATTGCATTGGAGGGGTAACCGGAACAACGACAACCACTTTCCCTATTACAGCTTCAACAACTGTAGTCTGGACGTATTCGGATGGAATTAATATCTCGACTCAAAATCAAACCGTAACGATTGCCGATACAACTTCGCCAGTTGCGGATGTGACTACTTTACCAGCAATTACAGCACAATGTGAAATAGCAAGTATCACAGCGCCAACTGCAACTGATAATTGCATTGGAGGGGTAACTGGAACAACGGCCACGACTTTCCCAATTACAGCTTCGACAACTGTAGTATGGACGTATTCGGATGGAATCAATACATCGACTCAAAATCAAACCGTAACTATTGCCGATACAGTGGCTCCAATTGCCGATGCAGTTACTTTATCCACAATTACAGCACAATGTGAAATAGCAAGTATCACAGC